>NZ_JBSFTY010000010.1:17672-141895 GCF_053591515.1 Streptomyces sp. NPDC003011 | reverse complement strand
CCACCCTGTACGCTCAACCACCAGAAAGGTGCCCTGACTTCTGTGCCGGATACGACCTAGACACTCGCATCCTTACAGGTCAGCGGCACCTTTCTGCTATCGGAGCGTCAGATCGCCCAATTCCGCTGAATACACAGGGCTAACTCAGCGAGCGAGATGGTGCGCTCGGCTACGAGCACCGCACTGCGGGTCGCCGCGCGCGAGCTGGAGTTCTACGACACCGGCAACGTCGACGGGGCGGACGAGGTGTTCGCCGCGGATGTGATCGACCACAACTCCGCCACTGACGTAGCCTCGGGCATCGACGGCATGCGGGCGTCGATCGCCGCGGTCCGCGACGGATTCACCGACACGCAGCACCGGACCCTGTTCCAGCAGGAGCTTCCTGGCAGCTGGGTGGTCCTCCACTGGATGATGACGGCGATCCACACCGGAGACGCCTTCGGGTTCGCCACCAGCGGCAACACGGTGGCAGTTCCGGACGGCGAGCCCACCGTCACCGCCTGACCGCCGAAGCGGCGTCAGCGGATCGAGGACCCGGGGGAGATGCCGCCGTCCACATCCAGGACGACACCGGTGATGTAGCCGGCCGCCTCGCTGGCGAGGAAGGCCGCGGCTTCGGCGATGTCCTGGGGCCTGCCGGTGCGGCGCATGGGATCTTGTTCGTGAGTTTGCCGCGTGCGGGGCCGTTCATGGAGGCGAGCATGGGGGTGTCGATGAGGCCGGGACCAGGACATGGAGGAGAAGCTGACGATGCGTCCGTAGTCCTGGTGTGTCATGGGGCCGAGCGCGGCGCGGGCGCGGTGGAAGCCGCCGGTGAGGCTGACGCCGACGACGGCGTGCCAGTCGTCGTCGGTGATGTCCTCGACACGGTTGTCGCGGATGCTGCCGGCGTTGTCGACCAGGAGCTCAAGGCGGCCGAGACCGGCGGTGACGCCGTCGATCCAGGCGTTGACCCGAGCCGAGTCGGTCACGTCCACCACGTCGGTGCGCAGTTTCGCGTCGTGGGCGTCGGCGATCGTCCCGGTGGCGAGGAACTGGCCGCCTTCGCCGACCGCTGGACCCGGCGAGTTCGGTGGCCGACGCCCTGCGAGCCTTCCTCGCTCCTCCCCCACTCCCCCACTCCCCCACCAGAAAAGCGGGCAGCGAGTGAATCGCTACCAGGGACGCGTCGTGTGCGCAGGGCCTGCTCGGGGCCATGCCGTCGATCCGGTGCAGCAGCGTCTTGAGCCGTTGTTGGGTGGGACTGTGGCGGTCGACCAACCGGTGGCAGACACGGCCGTCCTGCTGTCTCATGAGCAAACCGAGATCAGCAGGTCAGGCTGCCCGGCGAGGTCGAGCAGATCGGTAGCGTGCCGGCGCATGAGCGCGTCGGCACCCATCATGAGGGGCCAGGGCGCCGAACTCGATCGCACCGCCGCGCGTCCACAGTCCCTCGCCGGATCGGACCACGTGAGCATCAGCGCGATCACCTTCAGCTCCGGCGGCTTGGCCAGCCCCGCCATCCACCGTGTGTTGCCGAAACAGCTGACGCCGATCATGCCGACGGAGCCGCTCGCACCGGGAAGGGGCGGCAGCCCACCGTAGGGTGTCGTACCCGTCGCTCTCCTCGTACGTTCACGGCTCCCGGTCCCCCTCGGCTGCGAACCGGCCACGGTCCGCAGCCGACGGGCCGGTAGACGTCCGCCCGCAGCACGTGCCGTCACGCGTCTCCGCCGGAACGTCGATCTCGATCCGGACCTCCGTCATGTACCGCTCCTCAGATGTGGCCAGAGGGGTCCGGGGCGGTCACGCCACCGCGTTCAACAGGTCGGCCAGTACGTCGGGCCGTTCCAGGGCGATGAAGTGGCCGGCCTTCGGCACCTGCGTGAAGTCGGCGGCCGGCAGCAGCTTCTTGTTGGCCTCCCGGTCCGAGGGCCGGGACCAGTCCTTCTCCCCGTAGACGAGGTGGATGGGTGCCTTGACCTCGGGGTAGCGCGAGCGGGCCGCGATGAGGCTGGGCAGGTTCTGGTAGACGCCCCGGGCGACGGCCGGGTAGCCGGGGCGGCCGCCCACCTGGAGCAGTTCGTCCACGTAGTCCTCGTGTAGCGCGCTCTTGTCGCCCAGGCCGCCCTGAAGGATCTTGCTGAGGGCGGGCTTGGGCTCCACACCGGCGATCACCGGGCCCACCCCGGGCATGAGGACACCGCTGATCACCACGCGGGCGAGGAGGTTGGAGCGGGCGATCCCGCCGCGGAAGTCGTAAGTGTTGACCGCGACGACGCGCCGCACCCGCTCCGGCAGATCGGCCGCGGTGGTCAGGGCGAGCACCGCCCCCATGGACTCCCCGACCAACGTCACGTCATGCAGGTCGAGTTCCGTCAGGAGCCGCTCGACCCCCGCACGCATGGCCGGCTCGTCGTACGACGCCCCGGGCACGATCTCGGAGTAGCCCATCCCCGGCAGATCGAGGGCATAAACGGTGTACTGCTCCGCGATCAGCGGAATGAGGAGACGGAAGTGCTCGGCCTGCGTGCGCACGGTGTGCAGCAGGACAAGCGGGGCACCGCTGCCCGCCTTGAGGTAGCGCAGCGTTCCCTCGCGGCCGTCACGCCCTCCGCGAGGGGCGATGGTGTGTGTGGTCGTCCCCGGGATGTGAATCGTGGGACGTGACTCCTGGCTGGGCATCTCGCCGTCTCCCTGTCCTGTCTTCCCTGTCTTACTTGGCCAGCTGGTCGTACAGCCCGGCCAGGTCGCCGGCGAGGCCTGCCTTGACCTGGCGCGTGATGTCGTCGGCGAGCACCTCGTACGCGCCCGTCTCGACCCCGTCGAGGGCGAGGGCGGCGATGTCACGAGGGTCGGACTTGGGCGCGTCGACGCCCGCCGCCAGGTCCGTGTCGACGTACCCGACGTGCAGTCCGGTGACGCCGATGCCGCGCGGCTGAAGCTCCAGGCGCAGGGAGTTGGACTGCGACCACAGGGCGGCCTTGGAGGCGCTGTAGGAGCCGCCGAGTGCCAGCCAGGAGAGCACGGAGTGGACGTTGAGGATGTGGCCGCCGCCGTTGCGCTCGATGATCGGTACGAAGGCGCGGGTGAGCAGCAGGGGCCCGTAGAAGTTGGTCTCGAACTCCTTGCGTACGTCGTCGACCGGGGAGTCGAGGAAGGAGGCGCCCACCGCGGCACCCGCGTTGTTGATCAGCACGGTGACGTCCTGCGCCTGGGCGGCGGCAGCCGCCACGGAGACCGGGTCGGTGACCTCCAGCGCCACCGGGACCGCGTCGGGGTGCGTCACGGTGCGCGGGTCGCGGGCCGTGGCGTAGACCTTGGCGGCTCCACGCGCGTACAGCTCTTCCACCAGCGCCGATGCCCCGGCTGCCACCGGTGACGACGACGTTCGCGCCCTTCAAAACGGTCATGACTACCTCCACAAGAATGTGAAACCGATCGGTATCCACTACAGTAAACCGATCGGTTTCCCAGGCGCAAGTCCAGCAGAGGCCCCGACTTCGCCGTGGCGTGCCGTACCCGTGGATCCCGGGGATGGTGAGCTCTCCGCCCGTCTGTCCGGCCTGGTGGATGTCGGCGTCGTCCAGGCCGAGCTGGAGCTTGAGGCCGGGTTTCCCGACCGTGTCGAAAAGCCACTCCGGAACGGTGTCGGGGGCGAGACGGAGGCGAAGCGCCGGGGGCAGGGGGATGCCCTCGACACCGGAGAGGGTCCCCGTCAGGCTTTCGACGTACATGGTGATGCGGTCGCCTTGCAGCGTGGACGTCGATCCGGGCGCTGCGTCGATGTGCTGGATCTGCGCGCCGACGGGTACGGCCATCTTGAGGGAAGGACATGCGTGAGCGGCTCCATGTCGCTGTCCGTGACGTGCAGGCACGTGGGTGCGAGGTCGTCGTCGGGGAGTGCATGGACGGCTCGGGGCACGTGAGTGCCCCGGCCGCCGACCGCGCGAGTGAACTGATGGCGATGCTGACCGACCCCACCGTCCGGGCGGTCGTGCCGCCGTGGGGCGGAGAGACCGCTATCGACCTGATTCCGCTGCTCGACTGGGACCGGCTGCGCGAGGCGGAGCCGACCTGGCTCGTCGGGTTCTCCGACATCTCGATCCTGATGACACCGCTGACCCTGCTCACCGGCACGGCGACACTCCACGGCAACAACCTTTCGGACACTCCCTACCGCGTCTCCGAGGGACTGTTGTCGTGGCTCGACATCGTCGCCGCACCCGCGGGTCACCCGTTCACGCAGTACCCGCCCGGTCGCCACCGGACCACGGGCTTCGACGACTTCGTCGGCCATCCCGAGGTACGTGAGTACACGCTTGACGCCGCTGGCACATGGACCCGGCTCGACGGCACTGGTGACTTGGAGGCCGAGGGAAGACTGATCGGGGGCTGCATCGAGGCGCTTCGCAACCTCGCGGGGACGAGCTACCTGGATGTCGCCGCCTTCGCTCGCGATGAGTCCCCAAATGGGCTCCTCGTATACGTGGAGGATGCCGGCAGCGACGTCTTCACGATCTGCCGGAACCTGCACGGCATGAGGATCGCCGGATTCTTCGACCGCGCGAACGCGATCCTCGTCGGTCGGAGCAGCGCACCGGGCTACAGCTCCCTCAGCCACCATGAGGCTGTCCTCGACGCGCTTGGCACCCTGAACGTGCCGATCATCGCCGACGTCGAGTGCGGCCACATTCCGCCCTACATGCCGATCGTCAACGGGGCACATGGCCGGATCGTCCACTCATCGAGCCGTAGCGAGCTGACGCAGACCTTGGGCTGACCTTCCAAGCCGGTCTGGCTTCGTAACTGACGGGCGACACCGCTTATCACCGAGTTTGGACAGCACTGGTGATCACAGGGCAAGAAGAGTCGATGCGAACAGCCACCAGTCATGGGCGCACTGCGGCGCGACGCTGATGAGGATCTCCGAAACCTCCACCGCGGCTCGATTGATCCACCAGACTTGCTCTCGTTCACAACGGAGAAGGGACGGCGAGCATGGCGAACAGTGCGCTTCTGGTGATGGACGTCCAACGGGATGTCGTGGCCATCGCCGACGACGGTTCCGGGTATCTGCCGCGCTTGCGCAGAGCGATCGACGGTGCCCGGGCTGCCGGCATCCCTGTGATCTACGTGGTGATGGGGTTACGGCCGGGCGATCCGGAAGTCAGCCCTCGCAACAGGGTGATGACAAACGTCGTGCGGGCCGGCCTGTTCACCGAGGGCGCCCCTGGCACCGAGATTCATGACGACGTCGCGCCCCAGCAGGGCGACGTGGTGGTTTCCAAGAGGCGGGGGAGCGCGTTCTCGGGCAGCGACCTCGACTTGGTACTCAGGGCTCGCGAGATCGACAGCCTTGTTCTCACTGGCATCGCCACCAGCGCTGTGGTGCTGTCCACCCTGTGGCACGCTATCGACCTGGACTTCGGCCTCACCGTCCTGGCGGATGCCTGCCTCGACACCGACCCCGAGGTGCACACGATGCTCACCGAAAAGCTGTTCCCGCAGTGGGCAGATGTCGTCGCCGTCGAGGGCTGGCTCAAAGCCATCGCACCGCAATAGCGGGAGGCCGTCCGGACCCTCGCGTGCGGGGCAAGACGGCATCGCCTCCCGTCGGCCGCGCGGGCGACCTGCGCTCGCGGTCTTCGGCACGCCCGGCATGCTCGTGGTCACGCTGGTCTTCATCGGGATGGCGGTGCCGACGTCCGGGGCCACCACCCCCATCGAGGCGCTGCCGGGCTTCTACCGCTTCCTGGCGGAGTTCGAGCCGCTGCGGCAGATCGTCGGTGGCATCCGCTCGATCCTCTCCTACGACGCCCAGGGCGACGCGGGACTGACCCGGGGCTGGGTCATGATGGCAGCCGGCCTCGTGGCGGCCGCACTCTTCGGTTTCGGCGTGCTGGGGTGGTACGACCGCAAGGGGCTGCACCGCATCCCGGTGGAGACGACGCCCGAGAAGACGACGGCCCCGGCATAGCGCAGGCCATCCTCCCATTCCCCCAAGGACGGGGCCATCACTCGGAGTGGCCCCGGTGTGTGTCGCCGTGTGTGTCGCCCTGCCGGAGACGCCGGGCACGCACGCACCACGGCTCGGCGACGGCCTTCCCCCAGGCCGTCGACGAGCCTCCGCGCGGACGCCACCATGGAAACCGATCGGTTTTGAATTACTCCCTTCTGGGTTAACCTCGCGATATGACCACCGAAGTGAAACAAAGCCCCAGGGAGCGGCTGCTGGAGGCGGCGGCCACACTCACCTACCGAGACGGTGTCGGCATCGGTGTCGAGGCGCTGTGCAAGGCGGCGGGAGTCTCGAAGCGCTCCATGTACCAGCTGTTCGACAGCAAGGACGAACTGCTCGCGGCGAGTCTGGAGCGGCGCACCTCCGCCTACGTGGCGGCACTCCTGCCCGCGGCGGACGACGACCGTTCCCCGAGAGAGCGGATCCTGCACGTTTTCGAGCAGGTGGAATCACTGTCGGGCGCGCCCGAGTTCTACGGCTGCCCCTTCCTGGCCGCGCAGATCGAGCTCAAGGACCAGAGCCACCCCGCGAGCCGGGTCGCCCGTCAGGTCAAGGAGAACCTGACCGCCTTCTTCCGCGCCGAGGCCGAGCGGGGCGGGGCGAGCGATCCCGGCCTGCTGGCCCGGCAACTCAGTCTGGTCTTCGACGGTGGCAGCGCCCGTGCGGGCATCGGCGCGGACCAACTGACGGGGCTCATCGCGCCCACGGTGATCACCCTGCTCGACGCGGCGGGCGTGCGCTGACGGATCGCCCCTCCGGAACGCCTCCCGCCGCCTCGCGTTCGGGGACAGCCCCATAGCCGCAAGAGTGGTGCCGAGCATGCCGTCCTCGGCGACGGCGGCGAAGAACCTCGCGGTCGCTTCGGCGTCGGCACCCAGCGGCAGGTGCGCAGGTGCGCAGGTGCGCGGTCTCCCAGATCCTTATCCGGCCGACCCGGACGACCTCGCCGACCTCTACAGCGCCGCGGCGGCCGCCACGGTGACGTATCCCTGCATCTGCGTCAGGAGCATTTCGGGACGCGTCGAGATCAGTCGTGCGTAAGCACTCGTCAGGGCCTGAAGCGCCTGCTCGCCGCCCTCCGCCTCATCGGCCGCCCTCTCGAAAGCCAGGCGGGTGTCTTCCCTGCTCCGCGTCAGAGCGGCGACGAAGATCGTCTCTCGTCCGGGAAGAGCCGGAAGAGACACGGCTGCGTGACGCCGACCCGCCTGGCGATCGCCGCGCGAATGACACTCCCGCGCCTCTCCTGTGCGCCGCCCTGCCCATGCCGCCGCCCTCCCCCGCTTGGACTTGCCCTAGGAAACCGATCGGTTTACAGTGATGGAAACCGATCGGTTTTGCAACGAGCGTGGGAGTCATGATGACGACAGATCGGCCGGTGGCACTCGTGACGGGTGCGTCATCCGGCATCGGGAGGGAAACCGCGCTCGCACTGGTCGCGGCGGGGTTCGACGTGGTCGGCACAAGCCGCGACACCTCACGCGTCACCCCGCTCGACGGTGTGACGTTCCTCGGCCTCGACGTGGCCGACGACGCCTCGGTCGCCGCGGCGGTCCACGAGGTGAGCGAGCGGTTCGGGCGGATCGACGCCCTGGTCAACAACGCCGGTGTCGGTTCGACGGGCGCGGCGGAGGAGACCTCCGTGGAGCAGGCCCAGGCCGTCTTCGACACCAACGTCTTCGGCGTGATGCGCATGGTGACGAAGGTCCTGCCGTACATGCGCGCACAGCGACGCGGACGCATCATCAACATCTCGTCCGTGCTCGGATTCATTCCCCAGCCGTACATGGCCGTCTACGCCGCCTCCAAACACGCGATCGAGGGCTACTCCGAGTCGCTCGACCACGAGGTCCGGGAGTACGGCATCCGGTCGCTTCTCGTCGAACCGGCCTACACCAGGACCGCATTCGAGGCCAACAGCGCGAAGCCGGACACGCCCCTGCACGCCTACGCGAAGCAGCGGCAGATCGCCGACCGCGTCATGGCGGAGGCCATCAGGGGCGGCGACGCACCCGCCGTCGTCGCCAAGGCGATCGTCGCGGCGGCGACCGACGCCAGGCCGAAGCTGCGCTACACCGCCGGCACCACGGCCGGACGGGTGAGCACACTGCGCCGCCTCGTTCCCGCCCGGACCTTCGACAAGCAGATCCGCAAGATCAACCGCCTGGCCGGCTGACGCGCAGCCTCACGCAAACGGCCTGGCATCCCTCCTGACCAGAAGAGCTGACCCACCCCCAGCCAGAAGAGGACACCTTGATGTCAGAGCGCAATCCCATCCTGATCACCGGCGCCGCAGGAGAAATCGGTGGTGTGAGCCGGATGATGGTCGACATGCTGCTCGGCCAAGGGCACCCCGTGCGCGCGTTCGTACGGCAGGACGACGAACGCGCCCAGTCGCTCCGCCAGGCTGGAGGAACTTCACGAAACCGGGGTCAGCTCAGTAGGAATATGAGCCGTGGCGGGTGCGTGAACAGGGGACCATCCAGATATCCAGCCGTGGCAGGATCGCCTCATGTTGATCCGAAAGGGCGATGCCGCGTAGGCGTCCCAAGGCCGTCCGTGCAGAGCGGTGGCGGCCACGATGGCAGTATCCGGTCCTGAGGGTCTGCGGTGTCTCAGCGCGGACCCGTGCAGCGATCCGCCGGGTCGAAGACCGGGAGATGTGGCCCAACACGGTCGCGAATGCGCTCTCTCGCTTCGAGTGGGCCTTCAAGCAACATGGCCGCTACCGAACGCCTCCGAGGCCTGTTCACCTGGGATAGAGGTGGAAGACGCTCGTGACGATCTGGAGCGGGCGATGCTGCACCTTCCTCTTGGAGCCAAACGGGACTTGGGTCGACTGATTACGCGCATCGACGAGGAATTCGAGCGCCGCACCTTGCCGGAGCCCAACTACATCGAGTCGGCGATGGACGGCTGGTGGTGGACCAGGATGCGTGAACGCTGACGGAACGGGCCTCGTGTCCATTCCCTGCAATCGAACAACACCGTTGCCCTACGCGACGGCTCGCCAAGATCTGTGCCAGAACCCACCACTGCTCGATGAAGCCACGCAGCAGTGCTGCGGTCTGCTCCTTCGGCCCGTCAGACACCAGCGCGCGGACGGTAGCGCAGCCACCACTGACGATGCGCTGGCGGCATGGGCCTCCTGACCGGCCACTGGCGTCGGGGACGCCGGCGCGGGCTGTCCGTTTCATGTTTTCGTCATTTCACCGGCGAGGAGGCGTCCTCCTGATCCGCGGCGGATGATCGACGGCGGTTCAGACGGAGGTCGGTCAGGGCGATGGTGACGGCCGAGGCGACCACGACGGCGTTGAGGCACAGGGCGAGGCGTGGGCCGATGCCGACCAGGGTGCCCGCCAGTGCCGTGCCGGCCGAACCGGCGGCCATCTTCAGCCCGGCCATCGTCACGAACACCTGCGCCCGGGCATTGGGCGGGGAGTACACCGACCGCACGGCCAGGGACGCGGTGAACAGGATTGCGCTCGTCGCTCCCGCCAGGGCGAAGGTCGCCAGAGCGAGAACATAGCCGGGTGCCAGCGCACAGAGACCGACGGCCACGGCGTTCGCGGCGATCAGCCGCAGCACCCAGCGCTCCGGTTCCCCGGTGAGCGGGAACGCGCCGGTCAGCAGCGCTCCGCAGAGGTTGCCGACGCCGTAGGCGGCGCCGAGGGCGGCGCCCGCGCCCGCCGAGCCTTGGAGGTTGCGGCCGAAGACCACCGCGATCACCATCACGCCGCCGGTGCTGACCGAGGTGATCATCGTGGCGATCATGACGCGCCGCAGCGGACCACGCCGGACGATCACTTTGAGGGCGTCCCGTACGGGCATCGAGCGTTGCCTCGCGGCGGCGGTCCGGTGCTCCTTCGGCAGCGCGAACATCAGCAGGCCGCCCGCCACCCCGGCCGCGCCCAGCGCGACAACCGCCGTCATGGCCCCGGTCAGGGCGGTGATCGCGGCGACCGCGGCCGGACCGAGGATGTTGCTGCTTCCGTAGGTCGCCGAGTCCCACCCCTCGGCCCGGCGCTGGGCGCGGGTGTCCTCGCCGACGATCAGCGCGAGTCGGCTGCTGAGCCCTCCCGTCATGAGCGGACCGCAGAGACCACCGACGACAACGAGCAGACCCACCAGGACGACGGGCAGACGGCCCAGCGTCAGACCGGTGCCGGCGAGCATCAACCCGAAGACGATGAACGCGGTCGCCAGCCGAAATCTCGGGTCGCGGGCCTCCTCCAGCCAGCGCGCCATCCACGGTCCGGCGACGTTGGGCAGCGTGAGCAGGGCCGCCAGGACGCCGCCGAGCGCGGCCCCGCCGTGCCCGGGTCGGCTCAGCGTCAACGCGACAAGCGCGACGGGAGCGCCGCCGCTGGCCGAGCGTACGAGCGTCGCCGAGGTGAGGTACACGGCGAGCGAGAGACCTCGGCGCTGCCGTAACTCTTCCTGCGCGTCCTGTGGTTCCGGCGACGACGGGCCGTCGGCCAGGCCGGGTGGCCGCGGGGCGTCGGCCGGCTCCTGCTCCTTCGGTGCGGTGATCGCGTCTGGTGCCCGCATGGTGCCGGACGTCGCGTCGGCGCGCTTGCCGCGGTCGGGCACGTCTTCTCCGTTCGACGAGGTCCGGCCGCAGTTCACGGACGCGTTGCTGCTGTTCGTGCCCGCGGTGGTTCGCCGGCCGCCGTCGCGCCTCACGCGACCGGAGCCGGGGTGCGGGCCTGCTCGGCCAACAGCGGGAAGCCCAAGAGACCCTCGATGTCGGCCTTGACCGCCGAGCACGCCGCCTCGGCCTCGGCGGGCGTAGGGGCCAAGGCGCGCAGCATGCCGAACGAGTCGAAGTTGGTGCGCATGGGCGGCACCACGTCACCAGCCCCCACCCGCGCGTAGCCGGAGTGGAGTCGGGCGAGGAAGGGGGCGAACCAGTCGTCGGGAAGACGGGCGGGCACGGTCGACTCCTCAGGGGCGGCGAGGAACGAATGGGAAGCCGAGCCCTCCAGGGACAGCGGACCGTCGGGCAGGGGCCCGCCGAGGAACAGGTCGACCAGGAGAGCGAAGACGTCCACCCCGGCGACACTGCTGATGGTGTCGGGCAGGGAGCCGCCCGTCAGCCGCGGGTTGACCTCGATGAGCCGGAAGCCGGACGGGGTGTGCATCACCTCCACGTGGAAGATGCCCAGGTCGAGCCCGAGTGCGCGGCACACCTCGACGGCGTAGCGGCCGAGTGCGGCCTCGTCGGCGGCCGGGAGCCCGGAGGGGACGGTGCATCCCAGTTCCAGCACCGGGTTCTCCCGGCTGACCTTCCGGCTCGCGCACACGAGGGGGACCAGGCGCTCCCCGGACGCGGCGACCTCCACGGAGTACAGGTCCCCGGACACCAATTCCTCGACCAGGTACCGCTCGTCGAGCTGCCGGGCCATGCCCTCGGTGAGCCCGTCGCGGTCCGCCGCCGCGGCGGCGAAGTGGGCACGTACGGCGGAGGGATCGCGGGCAATGGAGGTCACGGCCTTCCCGATGCCGAGGACCGGTTTCACGATCACCGGGTAGCCGATGGCCTCGGCGGCCTCCAGCGCTTCGGCGGCGTCGGTGACGACACGGAAGCCGACGCTCGGCACCCCGCGCTCGCGCAGGATGCGGCGGCACTCGCCCTTGTCCCGGGCTGCGAGTGTGCCGGCCGGCGAGGTGCCGCGCGCGCCGATGCGGGCGGCGAGGTCGGCGGCGGCCTGCGCCCCGTAGCTCAGCGTGGAGAGCACCGCGTCGACGCTCCCGGGGTCCGCACCGGAGGCGAGCAGTGCTCCGTACACCGCGTCGCCGTCCAGGGGATCGGCGAACGGGGCAGCGTGGTCGGCGAGTCGGAGGGCTTCCCTGCGCTGGGCTGGGGTGGCGGTGAAGTCGTAGAGGGGGCAGTGCAGGTAGGTCACGGTGTGACCGCTTCGCTTCGCGTGAGCGAGTGCCTGAACACCCAGGCCCGTGGTCTCCACGAAGAGGAGGTGAGACATTGCGGCCCTTCCTCGCCGCGCGGCGGCGGGAGATCGATCCGAACGGATGCGGAATGGCGACGGATATGACAGGTGTTCCCACTGGGCGAGATCCATGTCCGGCCGACCGGGGCATGACACGACCCCACCGACGGCCGCGCGAGGGCACCGGATGAGGATCGGTGCGCATGACGTCGACCGATGCGCGCACCCCCAGGAGAACCGGGTGTCCACCCCCCTGTTGGAGATGTGAGGTAGGTCACACCTATGCCCGAGTGATGTGTGATTCACGCGGGGCTGGTGACCCAAGCAGAGAAAGCCCGGGGTCATCCGGAGGGCGGAATGCGACACACCGCCCGCAGGGCCCTACGGCGTTTCGGCGCTCCACACACCATCGGGTCAAGACCAACAGGTCCCAACCCCAGGTTGGGCCGGGGGAACATGTGAGCCACAGCGCGAAAACCGAAACGACGGCCGACTTAGACAGGCCGCTGCTGTTACCGCTGGGAAGGCGGGCCGGCGACATCAGTACCGTCGTCTTCCATCCCCTGGGGGGCGGCCTTCTTCCCTATCTGGGTCTCGTCGCCCACCTCTCCCGCCATGGCCCCGTGTACGGCATACGGGCGCTGGGTCTGGAGGAGGGCGAGAAGCCGGACACCCGCATACCGGACATGGCCGACCGTTACGCCGAGGCGGTGGCCGCCCTCCCCGCCTGTCCCGACCTGTTCGTCGGATGGTCCCTCGGCGGGCTGCTCGCCTTCGAGACGGCGCGGCGACTGCCCGGCGGGCACATGCCCGACCTGGTGCTCGTCGACAGCAGTCCGGCGCCGGTCGGCAAGGAACCCGAGGCCTACGGCAACGTACGGCGCCAGGTGCTGAGCGAGGCCGCGGCCCACATGGACGCGGACGCTCTCGCACGCACGGAGCGCACCGTCGACGCCCACCTCGGGGCCCGCACCCGTTACCGCGCAGAGGGGCGGTATCCCGGCCGCACCCTGCTGATCACCTGTACCGGCAGTGACGACCCGCAGCAGGCCCTGCGTTGGTCGCCGCACCTCGCGGACGTCTCGGTCCGCTCCCTGGACACCGACCACTTCGGCGTCCTGCGCGCACCGCACTTGCAGCAACTGCGCTTGCACATCCAGGAATTCATCGGAACTCGCGGCAACGGCCGGGTCCGGTGCCCCGCGCCCGGCACGGAGCGATGTAGAGCCGTCGCGGCTCCCGTCCGCTGACCGGCGCCGCTCCGTAGACGCACTTACGGCGTCATCACGCGGCCCCGGCCCGGCCCGGCAGCCGGTACCGCCACCCGCGTTCCTCTCTCTTTCCCGTTCCTCCTGTTCCGGCGGGGTGCACCACTGCCTCCGCCCGGGACGGCCCACACGACTGCCCGTCGATTGTCACTCTCCGTGTCCGGTCATGCGCTCGGCGTTCCCGGACACTCCGCGTATCCCTGTCCTGCTCCGGCAAAGGAATGGCATGCAGCACGCACAGCCCACGTCGCCCCACCTCACGAGCGTCGTCAAGAAGGTCGTCGCGGCGGCCTCCGAACCCCCCGTCGACCCGCACGGCCTGACGGACGACGAACCACTCAACGGCGAACGTCTCCACATCAACTCCCTCAGCCTCATCAGTCTCCTGGTCCAGATCGAGGAGGAGACCGGTGTCGCCCTCTCCGACGAGCTGTTCGTCGGCAGGTCCTTCGCCACCGTCGCCGACATCACCACGATCGTCGAGCAGAGCAGTGAGGCCGCCGCATGACCGAGGTCCCCCGCCGCTGGCGCAGCGTCCTTCCCCACCTCGGGCAGCCGCTGCCGGCCGACCGCACCCAGCACTGCGCCACCGACGGTGGCAGCGTGCAGGCGAACCTGCCGATGGAACTCGTCCGTCAGAGCCTGCAGTCACGCGAGTACTGGGACATCCCCGAGGAGGTCGTCGACGCCTACCGACGTTTCCGTCCCACCCCGCTGTGGCGGGCCCGCGCCTTCGAGAAGGCGGTGGGCGCCCGGGTGCCGATCTGGGTGAAGTACGAGGGCGGCAACATCTCCGGCAGCCACAAGCTCAACACCGCGCTCGCCCAGGCCTACTACTACCACCGGGCGGGCGTGCGGGAACTGGTCACCGGCACCGGAGCCGGCCAGTGGGGCACCGCGCTGGCCGCCGCCTGTGCCCGCTTCGGCATGCGCTGCACCGTCTTCATGGTCGGCGGCAGCCTGGAACGCAAGCCGTACCGGGGCGTGTTGATGCGGATGCTCGGCGCGCGCGTCATCTCCAGCCCCAGCACCCTCACCGAGGTCGCCCGCTCCGGCCGGTCGGCGGGCAACAGCCTCTCGCTCGCGATCGGCGAGGCCGTCGAGTACGCCGCCCGCACGGAGGGAGCGGCGTTCTGCATCGGCAGCGGTGAGACCTACAGCATCCTGCACCAGTCCGTGATCGGCCTGGAGGCCATTGACCAGCTCGCCGAGGAGGGGGGCGAGGTCGACGCGGTGGTCGGCTGCGTCGGAGCGGGCTCCAACTTCGGCGGCATCGCCTTGCCGTTCCACGCCCTGGCCGCCGCCGAGGGCACCGAACCGCCGGCACTGATCGCGGCGGAGTCCAGCACGACCCCGAAGCTCACCCGCGGCGTGTACGCCTACGACCGCACGGACGCCACCGGGTCGTCCCCGCTGGAGCCCATGTACACCGTCGGTAGCGACTACTCCATCCCCGACTCCCATTCGGCGGGCCTGCGTTACCACGGCGCCGCCAAGCTCATCTCCGCGATGCGGCACGCGGGACAGGTTGCCGCCACCGCCGTCGACCAGGTCGCCGCCCTCGCCGCCGGCCGCGCCTTCACCACGACGGAGATGACCCTGCCCGCTCCGGAGTCCGGACATGCCCTGGCTGCCGCCGCCCGTGCGGCGGGCGACGGCGGCGGGGACGGTGACGCCCCCCGTGCCCGCACCGGAGTCCTGGTCTGCGTGAGCGGCCACGGCTACCTGGACCTCGGCGCCTACCAGCAGTTCCTCGAGGGCGAACTGACCGACCGCGCGCCGGACCCGGCGGCGATCGCCGACGCCGTCGCGGGTCTCGCCCGTATCGACGCACCGGCGGACACCGACGCGGCGCCCGGCCTGATCACGGTGCCGCCCGCCGGGACGGCCAGGCGGCCGGCGGGTGCCCCCGTCGGTCTCGAGGAGGTGCGATGAGCGCCCCCGCCGTCCCGCAGAGCGCCCCGCAGAGCGCCCCGCCGGCGGATCTGCGCGCCGAGCTCCTCGACTGCCTCCAGGTCAACCTGGCCTGGCTGGCCCGCGCCGAGTACGGCGTGTCGCCGCTCGTCCTCGGTGCGCGCCTGGAATTCTCGCCCCGCGACGACGGTCCCGGCCGCCTGCCGACCGTCGAGGCGGCCACCGACACCCACGTGGAGCGCACCGCCGGGGCACTCGGTCTGTCCATCACGGACCGTCACACCCTCCCGCCCCGCACCGGGGCCCCGCCGACCGGTCCCGGCAGCGTGTACGTGATCGCCGACGCCTACTACTTGCCCTGGGTGCCGTACCACGGCCACGCCCACATGGACCACAGCTTCCTGCTCGGC
Organism: Streptomyces sp. NPDC003011; assembly: GCF_053591515.1. NCBI lineage: Bacteria > Bacillati > Actinomycetota > Actinomycetes > Kitasatosporales > Streptomycetaceae > Streptomyces > Streptomyces sp. NPDC003011. Next base: position 126,351 of record NZ_JBSFTY010000010.1, on the reverse strand, counting down.
AGGGACGCCTCCGGACGGGCCGTGGTGCGCGACGGGTACCACAACGACACCCCGTACGGTCCGGCCCGGCCGGGCACCTGGACCCTCACCGAGGAGGAACTCGCCGAGGCACTGCCCGACGGCGCGCGCGTGTACCGCACGACCCGCGCCGGGGTCCCGCAGGACGCCACGGCGGTCGTACCGGCCACTGCGGCGGCCGTCGAGGCGTACGTGCGTGCTTACCGGGAGCACCCCGACCGGGAAGAGGCCCTCGCCCGACTCACCCTGGAGACCTGGCTACTGGCCCGGGCCCGGCGGCTGCACGCCGCACATCGTGCCGCCGCTGGCGGCCCGGCGCCGGCCGTCGAGGAGCACCTGACGGCCTGGGGCAAGCTGGCCGAACAGACCTTCCTCGCCCACCGCCGCGTCCAGCGCGGCCGGCCGGAGCCCGCCGGCCCGCTGGAACGGCTCGCCGAACTGCTGCACGCCGACGCCCGGGTGTTCACCTCGCCGTCCCCGGCGCGGGAGGCCGTCCCGGCCGCCGCCCGGGCCGGGACGGCGGGCACCGGCTCCCCGGACACCGACGCGCTGCGCGCGGCCGTCGCCGAAGAGGCGGCCGCCGTGCTCCGCGTCTCCGCCGCCGAGCTGCTGGCGGGCCGGCCACTGACCGAGATACCGGGCTTCGGCTCTTTCCGCATGGTCGACATCGTCGAGCGGATCGAGGAACGGCTGGACATCGAGTTCGACGCCGCCGATCTCGTCCCGGAGAACCTTCACGACCTCGACGGCCTGTGCCGCATCACCGCCCGCGCCCACCGGGAGACGCCATGAACCTGCTGCACGATCTCATCGACACCGCGGCGCACCGCGCACCGGACGCACCCGCCGTCACCACCTCGCGGGACTGCCTCACCCACGGCGAACTCGCCGTCGCCAGCCGGGCGGCCGCCCGCTGGCTGGGCGCCCTCGGTGTCCGCCGCGGGGAGCGCGTCGTGGTGGTGGCCCCCTCGGTCGTCGAGGTCGCCGTCGTCGTCTACGCCGCCTCCCGGATCGGCGCCCCCTTCGCGCTGCTGCACGAACAGACCCGGGGGCGGGCCCTGGCCCACGTCCTGGACGACGCCGAACCCGTCCTCCTGCTCGCCGACGACGAGGACGCCCGGCGCCTGGCCGCCGAGCGCGGCATCACCGCCGCCCCCCTGTCCGACGTCCCGCGCGGCCCGGACCCGGACCTCGGCCGGCCCGGACCGGCCGCCGACGAGAGCGGCACCGACGCTCCGCTCCCGATCGATCCCGTCTGCCTGATCTACACCTCCGGCACCACAGCGGCCCCGAAAGCCGTGGTGAGCACCCACCAGCAGGCCCTGTTCGCCGTCCACGCCATCCAGGGCGAACTGAAGTACCGCCCCGACGACGTGGTCTACAGCCCGCTTCCCCTCTCCTTCGACTACGGCCTCTACCAGTTGTTCCTCGGTGCTGTGAGCGGGGCGGCGGTACGGCTCGGGCTGCCCGCCGAGGTCGGGGCCACCCTGCTGCGCAACATCGAGGCCGCGGGCGCCACCGTCCTGGCCTGCGTGCCCGCCGTCGCCGAAACCCTGTCCAAGCTGGTGCGCCGCTCGCCCGACCACGGCCTGCGGCTGCGGCTGCTCACCAACACCGGCGCCACGATGCCCCCGCAGCCTCTCGCCGTACTGCGGGCCGCCGTCCCGGGGCTGCGGGTGCAGCTCATGTTCGGGCTCACCGAATGCAAACGCGCCGCCATCAACCCGCCGGACGCGGACCTGGAGCACCCCGGGAGCTGCGGCCGGGCCCTGCCCGGAACCGAGATCTACGCGGCCGGCCCGGACGGGGAGCGACTGCCTCCGGGTGAGATCGGTGAACTGGTGGTGCGCGGACCGCACGTCATGGCCGGCTACTGGCGCCGCCCCGAGCTGACCGCCCAGCGGTTCCCGCGCCGCGACGGGCTCTTCCCCGAGCTGCGCACCGGCGACCACGGATGGCTCGACGAACACGGTTTCGTCCACTTCTCCGGCCGCCTCGACGACGTCTACAAGGAGCGGGGGTTCCGGGTCAGCGCCACCGAGGTGGAGGCCGCCGCCCGGCGTGTGCAGGGCGTCGAACAGGCCGCCGTCCTGCCGCCGGCGGAAGGCTCGCCGGCGATCCTGGCGGTGGTCTGTGACCGCCGGCCCGCGGACGTCCTGGACGCCATGCGTGAGGAGATCGAGGAGTTCAAGGTGCCCGGCCGCTGCGTGCCGCTGCCCGCCCTGCCCCTGACCCGCAACGGCAAGGTCGACCGCAAGGCCCTCGCCCAGGAGGTGGCCAGCCTTGTCTGACACGACCACCGTCGTCCGCCCGAGCACCGCCCGGCCCGATGCCGGGGCCGTCCCCGCCACCCTGCCCGCGGCGGTCTTCGCCGCGCTGGACGCGGGCGCCGAGACGCCCGCCTACGTGTACGACCTCGCACGCGTCCGGGAGAACGCCGCCCGGCTGCGCGGGGCCCTGCCCGAACCGGCCGACCTCTACTACTCCCTCAAGGCCAACTCCCACCCTGGCGTCCTGCGCACCCTCAGGGAGGCCGGGGTACTGCCCGAAGTGTGCTCCCCCGGCGAACTCGACGCCGCGCTCGGCGCCGGGTGGGACGCCGGGCAGGTCCTCTACACAGGGCCCGGCAAACGCGACCAGGACATCGACCGGGCCCTGGAGAAGGGGGTCCGCGAGTTCTGCGCCGACTCTCCGACCGGCCTCGATCAGCTCGACCGGCTCGCCGGCCGGGCGGGGGTGCGGGTACGGACGCTGCTGCGCGTCAACGACGACCGTCCCGCTGCCGGACAGGGCCTCGCCATGACCGGGGTCGCCTCCCAGTTCGGCGCCGACACGCGGTGGATCACCGACGAGTCTGAGCGCTTCGGGGACCGCCCCCACGTCGAGGTCACCGGCCTGCACCTCTACATGGGCACCAACCTCACCCACGTACCCGACCTGCTGGCGCAGTTTCGGCAGTCGCTCACCACGGCAGCCCGGCTCCGCGCCGTCCTGGCCCCGCACACCGCGAGGCTGGACACCACCCTCGACCTGGGCGGCGGCTTCGGCGCCCCCTTCGCCAAGGAGGGTGAGGCGGCCGACCTGACCGGCTTGCGCGAAGGGCTCGCCGAACTGCTCGACGCCTGCGCACCCGGCTGGCGCGACGGTGCACCGCGCCCGGCGTACGAGTCCGGCCGTCACCTGGTGGGCACCGCCGGGACCCTGCTGACCCGGGTGCTCGACGTGAAGCGGTCGCACGGCCGGGACGTCGCCGTCCTGGAGTCCGGCATCAACCACCTCGGCGGCATGGCCGGCCTGCGCCGCCTGCCACCGCTCAACCCGACCCTGCTCACTGGCGCGGCAGGACGCGGCGAACCGCGGCCCACCATGGTCACCGGCCCCCTGTGCACTCCGCTCGACACCTGGGCGCGACAGGCACCGCTGCCCCCGCTGCGCCCCGGCGACCTGCTCGCCGTCCCCAACGTCGGCGCCTACGGGCTGTCCGCCAGCCTGCTCGCCTTCCTGGGCCACCCGGCCCCGCTCGAAGTCGCCGTCGACGGCAGCGCCGCACCGCACATCACCCGCCTCACGCTCACCCGGAAGGACTGAACCGCCATGGACGCCGTGTTCGAGAAAGTGCTCCGCGACCACCTGCCCCGCCTCCAGGAGCAGCCGCTCACCGACGACACCCGGCTGCGCGACCTGGGGCTCGACTCCATGAAGTCGGTCGACCTGCTGTTCGCCATCGAGGACGAGATGGACGTCTCGCTGTCCGACGACGACCTCAATGAGACGACCTTCGCGACCGCCGGCTCGCTGTGGCGGGCCGTGGACGCCGCGCGGACCTCCGAGGCGGTCGCGTGACCGCCACCTCCACCGCGCCCGCCCCGGTCACCGGCGCAGCCGACCGGGGCGGGGCCCCTCTCCTGCTCGCACCGCTGGTCGAGGAGGCCGCCGAGGTGACCGCGGCACACGCGCGCCGCACCGACACCGAAGCCGTGTTCCCCGTCGAGGCGCTGGAGTCGCTGCGCCGCACCCGGCTGCTCGGCCTCCTTGTGCCGGCTGCCGAGGGTGGACTCGGCGGTGACCTGGACGACGTGCTCACCACCACCCGGCGACTGGGCCGCGAGGACATGTCGCTCGCCATGGTTTTCGCGATGCACTGTCAGCAGGTGGCCGCCCTGGTGGAGCACGCCGACGGCACACTGCGCGACGGACTCCTGCCTCGGATCGGAGCGGGCGAGGTGTACCTGGCGTCGGTCACCACGGAGGCCGGCAAGGGCGGCGCACTCCTCACCGCCACCGCGCCCCTCGAACAGCGCGAGGGCCACCTGCTCCTCGACCGATTCGCGCCGATCGTCACCGGCGGCGCCCACGCGGACGGCTTCCTCGTCACCATGCGCAGCCCGGACTCCGAGAACGAGCACGACGTCTCGCTGGTGTACGCCGACCGGAGCCAGCTCGAGGTGGCCTCCGCCGGCGGCTGGGACCCGCACGGCATGCGGGCCAGCCACAGCGGCGCGCTCCACCTGCGCGGCACCGTTCCCGGCCACCAGGTCGTGGGGCAGCACGGCCGCTTCCGCGACATCGTCACGCACACCTTCGGCCCCCTCGCTCACCTCGGCTGGAGCGCCGCCTGGCTGGGCACGGCCGAGGGCGCGCTGGCCCGCACCGTCGGCATGCTGCGCTCCTCCCGGACCCGCGGCGGTGCCCTTCTCGACTCGGAGCTGCTGCTCACCCGGCTCGCCCGGGTACGGCACCGCCTGGAGGCCGTCGACGCGCTGCTGGCCCGCACCCTGGACACGGTCATCCACGAGGACGTCACCCGGCCCCGCGTCCAGCTCCTGGTCAACGGACTGAAGGTGACCGCATCCGAGCAGTGCCACGCGGCGGTGCAGGAACTGGTGGACGCGGTCGGGCTGCGCCACGGCTACCTGCGGGACTCACCCGTCGCGCTGGAGCGCGCCCTGCGCGACCTGCGGTCGGCGAGCCTCAACTTCAGCAACGACCGGCTGCTGCTGGCCGACGGCAAGCTCACCCTCCTCGACGCGGAGGTGCGCCTTGCCTGAGGTCGTGGAACTTCTCGAGCGCGGCCGCCCCGGGCCGGCGGCACGGCCCGCGCCGGCCGGCCCGGGGTCCGGACGCGAGCTGTGGGCACGCCTGGGTGCGGCGGGCGCCCTGCGCGGGATCTACCGGGAGGGACTGCCCGAACGCGGGGTCATACCTGACCGGCTCCGCGAGGTGATCGTCCGCGCCGAGGCGGAGGAGGGCACCGGGCCTTTGCTGTCGGTCTGCGTCCAGGCCGCCACCGTGCTGCCGCTGCTGGCGGAGGCGGGCCGACGCGGACCGGCCGCGGCGGACGTCGCCCGCCGGATGCTCGACGGCCGGTCCGTCGTGGCCCTGGCCGCCACCGACAGCGGCCCCGGCTCCGACCTCACCGCCCTGACCACACACGCCGAGGAGACGGGCACCGGGACGGTGCTGCGCGGCACCAAACGCTGGATCACCAACGCGGTCCACGCCGACCTGCTGCTCGTCCTGGCCCGCCGCCGTCCCGGCCCCCACTTCACCAACTTCACCTGGTACCTCGTGCCCGCCGACGACCCGCGGGTACGTGTCGAGGCGGCACCGGGCCCGTACTTCACGGGGTCCGGCACCGGACACATCCACCTCGACGGCGTACCGGTGCTCGCGGACGGGCCGGTCGGCGGCGCGGGGCGCGGACTCGCCCTGTTCGCCCGGCACATCGCGGTGGAACGCCTCGCCGGCGGCCTGTGGGCGGCGGCGGCCTGCCGCCGGGCGCTGGCCGACACCCAAGACCGGCTGACGGAACGCGGCCTGTGGGAGCAGCCCGCGATCCGCCAGCGGCTCGCCGCCGCCCTGGTCCGCACCCGCCAACTGGAGACGCTGGTGGAGGCGTTGGGCCCCGCCGTCGCCGCCGGGCACGACCACACCGGTGCGGCGCTGGTGAAGGCGGCAGCCGGGGAAACGGCCGACCACGTCCTCGACGTCTGCGCGCACCTGTGCGGTGCGGACGGCTTCGCCGCGACGGGCATGCAGCACCGGCGTGCGGAGGCCGCGCTGTTCGGCATCGCCGGCGGCAGCACCGAGACCGTCCTCGCCTGCGTCGCCGACCAGGCGGAGGTACTGCTGTCCCGGCCCCGCGGGGCGGCGTCGTGAGCGCCGCCACGGCCCCGGCGCGCCCCGGCCCGGCGGCCCGGCAGGCCGGTCCCGTCACCGTCGAGGCGGCGCCCGGCGTGTGGGTGGCCTGGGGGCGCGCGGCCACTGCGAGCGCCCACCCCGCCGATCTGGCGGACGTGCGCGACCGGCCGCGGTGGCAGCGCCGCCAGTCGCTCGCCGCCCGGGGACTGCTGCGTGCCCTGCTCGCCGAGGTGTGCCCCGGAACCGAGGGCGTCCCGCTGACCGCCGGCGCCCGTGGCCGGCCCGTGCTGGAGGGGCTGCCCGGCCTGGGGGTCAGCCTCTCCCACGACGGCGCGGACGACGCCTCGGGGGGTGACCTGGTGGCCGCCGCCGTGGCCCCCGGCCGAAGGGTGGGCGTTGACGTCCAGTTGCCCCCCGGCCCGGATCTGCCCCCCGGCCTGGTCCGCCGGTGCCTGCGCGAACGCGCCGCCGAACTGTCCCCGCTGCCGGCCGACCGCCGCGCCCTGGAGTTCGCCTGGGTGTGGACCGTGCAGGAGGCCTGTGTGAAGGCCGACGGCACCGGTATCGCCGGCCGCCCGTGGTCCCTCGACATCCCGGTGCGACCCAGCACCGGCACCCTGGGCGATCTCACCTGGATCGCCCTGCGTCACCTCAGCGTCCATCCCGTGAGCTGCGCCTTTGGAGATCTCCGTGCCCGCTGAAGCACTGAGCTGCTACACCACCAACCTCAAGGAACACCTCCGTCTCACCGACCCCGCCGCCGAGCGGCGGCTGACGGCCGGCTTCACCCTCTGCGTGCGGCGCGACGGCCTCGACGGCACTCTGGCCTTCAGCCACCACGTCCGAGTGGCGCCCGACTTCGGCTACCGCGGCACACGCCGCTGGGACGACACCCTGTCCGCCCTGCGGGGCGAGTTCGCCCGCCAGGGCGACGTCCTCGCCGTGGCCAACTGCCGCAACCTGCCGTGGAGCCCGTCCCACCTGGTGCGCGACGTGCCGCACTGGCTCCGCCTCGCCGCCCGCGACGGCGACCGCTGGCTGGTGGTCGACGACTTCGACGCCCTGCTCCCCGAAGGCCACCAGTCACCGCACCGCAGCTGGGTCGACGAAGCCGAACTGCGGCTCCTGCTGGCCCCGTTGCCGGGCCTGGACACCGTGCTGCACCAGCGCGACACGTACGCCCTCGGCGGCGGCCCCGCCTGGGTACCGGGCCCGGGGAACCACCGCTGGCTGGAGCACGGCGCCGGCCGCTTCGATCCGTGCCCCGGCGACTGGGTCCGGGGCACCGACGCCTCGCTCGCCCTCCTCCGCGACCTGCTGCCGTCCGACCCGCAGGCACTGGTCCGCTACGCCGAGGACCTCTGGGCCGCGGCACGCCACCACCAGTACCTGCACCGCGCCGCGCCGGCGACCTCCGCCGCGTGGGGCGAGCTGTCCCGCTCCCTGCGCTACGCCGCCCAGTCGGCGGCACGCGGCAGGCCCCGCGCCTCGCTGGTGCGCACAGCCTTCGACCGCATCCTCACCTCGATCGGCCCCGGCGACGCGGCCGCTGCCCGCCCCGCCGCCGTCAGCGCGGGAGCGGCCTGGTGAGCGCCCGCACCGGGGACCACCCCGGCACCCTGCACGCGTGGTTCGCCGCATCGGCCGGACGCCACCCCGACCGCGTCGCCCTGGAGGCCGACGGGCAGGACCTGACCTACCGCGAACTCGACGAGTACAGCGCCCGTGTCGCGGCCGGCATCCTCCGGGCCTGCCCCGGACCACCGCACCGCGTCGGTCTGCTGGCCGGCCGGCGGCCCGCCACCTACGCCGGCTACCTGGCCGTCCAACGACTCGGTGCCACGGTCGTCCCGCTGAACACGGCATGGCCCGGGGCCCGCAACGCCTCCGTCGCCCGCCGTGCCGGGCTCGACCTGGTGCTGACCGACGGGACCGGGGAGATGCACGCGCTGCCCGTGCCGCTGCTCGACCTGGCCGACGCGGCCGGCGGCTCCGCCGACGGCGCGGCTCCCCGTCCCGGGGAACCGGGGGCGCCCGCCTACATCCTGTTCACCTCCGGCAGCACCGGCACCCCCAAGGGCGTGCCGATACTCCATGACAACGTCGCCCCGTACCTCGCCCATGTCATCGAGCGCTACGAGGTCGGGCCCGGCTCCCGGCTCTCCCAGACCTTCGATCTCACCTTTGACGTCTCGGTGTTCGACATGTTCACCGCGTGGGGCGGCGGTGCGACCCTCGTCGTCCCGAGCCGGGACGACATCCTGGCACCCGTACGGTTCGTCAACGACCGTCGCCTGACCCACTGGTGCTCCGTCCCGTCGGTGATCTCCTTCGCCCGCCGGGTGCGGGCGCTGCGCCACGGCGCCATGCCGGGACTGCGCCACAGCCTCTTCGCGGGGGAGCCGCTCACCCTCCAGCAGGCCCGGGCGTGGCAGGCGGCCGCACCGGCGTCACGACTGGAGAACTTCTACGGCCCGACCGAACTGACCATCACCTGCTCGGAGTTCCCTCTCGACACCGACATGGGCAACTGGCCCGCGACCGCCAACGGAACGGTGCCCATCGGCCACGTCTACCCGCACCTGGAGCACCGCGTCCTCGACGCCTCGGGGCGGCGGGCGGAGGAGGGCGAACTGTGCGTGCGGGGGCCCCAGCGTTTCCCTGGCTATCTGGACCCCGCCGACAACGCCGGACGCTTCTGGGACCTGGACGGCGACCGTCCCGCCGACCCCGCTTCGGCGCCGCCCGGTTCCGCCGCCCGGCCGACGGGCGTGGTCCCGGCCCGCATGTGGTACCGCACCGGCGACCGGGTCTGCCCGGCCGGCCGGGACGGACTCCTCCACCTGGGCCGTCTCGACCACCAGGTGAAGGTCGACGGCTACCGCGTCGAACTCGGCGAGATCGAGTCCGCGCTGCGCGACCAGCCCGACGTGCACGACGCCGTGGTTCTCGCCCTGCCCACCACGCACGGCGGCACCGAACTGCACGCCGTGTGCACCGGTGACGACCCCGCCCCCGATACCCTGCTCGCCGCACTCCGTGACCGGCTGCCCGCCTACATGGTCCCCGCCTTCCTCGACGTGCGTCCCGAACTGCCCCTGAACGGCAACGGCAAGACGGACCGGGCGGCCCTGGCCGCCCTGCTGCACGACGCCCCCGCAGTGACACCGGTCAAGGAGCTCCGATGACCAGACACCACCCCGGCCCGCCCGTAGTCCTGGTCGGAGCCCGTCCCGCCGAGGGCCACGCCACCCTGACCCGCCGGGGAATCCCCTTCGTCCGGATCGCCGACCCCGGCGAGCCCCTGAAGCAGGCCGGAGCGGGCGTCCTCGCCGCGCACCGCGCCCCCTACCGCGACGACCCGACCTCCCTGCTCCCGGCCACCCTGCTCTGCGAGGCGCTGGGGCTGCCGTCGGTGTCCGAGGGCGCCGTACTGCGCACCCGGGACAAGCTCGTCATGCGCCGGGCGCTGCCGGCCACCTGCCCCGGCCCCGCCTTCGCATCGTCGGCGAGAACGAGCCGGACGCAGGCGACTTCCCCCTCGTCGCACAGCCATGAGCGTCCCGGACACGTCGTCGTGGGGGCCGGCAGCCGCGACGAACTCCACACCCGCGTGCCGGCCGTGGAGGAAGCGCTGAGCCCGGTCCTCCACCGCGCCTGCGATCCCGTGTCCGTCGCGCCCCCACCGCTACCCGCATCCTGAGGAGTCACCCCATGGGCCTTCCCGCCCCCACTGCCACGACCCTGCCGTCGGCCTCCGGCTGCGGCCCTCAGCACGGGCCACGCGCCGACCTCGACGCCTTCTGCGCCGCCATGACCCATCTGCCCAGCGGCGTCAGCATCATCACGACGCAGAGTCCCGACGGCCCGCTGGGCTGCACCGTCAACTCCGTCATCTCGCTGTCCGCCCAGCCGCCCTCGTTGCTGGTGTCGCTCGCGAACACCAGCCGCACCCTGCTCCACGCCCTGCGCACCGGCGGCTTCGCCGTCAACGTCGTCTCCTGGCGGCAGCGGGAGCTCTACCGCCGGTTCGCCCAGGGAGACCCCCTCCGGCGCTTCGACGGCGTCGCCCACACCGTTCGTGACGGCCAGCCCGTACTGGCCCACACGTCCGCCGTGTTCACCTGCACGGTCGAACGGTCCATCGAGGTGGGCGACCACACGCTCCTGGTGGGCAACGCTATCGAGGCGTCCCACGACACGGACGCCCACCCCTTGGTCCTCCACCGCCACCGCCCACACCAACTCGGCCCGTACGCGTGACACACCCCAGCAACCGGTGCGGAGCGGCACTCACGCCGTCCGGTGGCCCGCGCGTCACGGACGCGGACACACGGACACGCGCATACGCCGGCACGCGCATACACCGGCACGCGGAACACGCCAGTACGCGCCCACGGCGGCCGACCCGCCTGGCCCGCCGTCCGGGTAATCCAGGTCCAGCCATCGACGACCAGCTCCTCGGGCTTTCGCAAGGCCGGCGGTTCCCCCGAAACCGCCCTCGCCGACAACCTCCTCGACGAGGACCAGCCCCCTCTCTGCGCGGCCACCGCCCGACCCACTCATCCAGGACTGAATTCAGCGGCTGGTCTTGGTTGTTGAGTGGTCAGTCGTTGCTCGGGGTCAGGCGGCCCTCGAAGGCGATCCGGAAAGCGTTGAGTGGGGCCTTCCAACGCATGGTCAACCGCTTGCGGCCCTTCCCTGTCGGGTCGAGGCTCATCAGCGCCATGGAGATGCGCATGAGGGCGGCGGCCTTGATGGGGAGGTGTCCGCGGGCGCGGACGGCCTTGCGTATGCGGGCGTTCACGGACTCCATCGCGTTGGTGCTGCAGATGACTTGACGGATCTCGACGTCGAAGGAAAGGAAGGGCACGAACTCGGCCCAGGCGTTCTCCCACAGCTCGATGATCGCCGGATACTTCCGGCCCCAGGCAACTGCATCGAGGCCCAGTACTTCTGCGCGCCGTTGAACTTGATGAAGACCTCGTCCTCACGGGCTGAGCGGTAACCGGAAGTACAGCCACACGCACTGGGAGATCACCTCGACCGGGTACCGGGTACCGGTGACCCCTGACGTCAGGCGCAGGAACCGCTTCGCCAGTGGTCCCTGCGCCTGGTCATGACATTGGTGGAGCCGTCAGTTGATCCGGACGATCTTCCAGAGCTGGTCGTCGAGGTTGGCGGTGCCCCACTGGATGATGGCTGCCCCGTCGGCGGTGGAGGACTGGGCGACGCCGGCGACGAGGCTGCTGTTCACGTTCCGGAGTTTGTAGTAGCCGCTGCCCGCGTCGGTGAGGGTCCACTTCTGGGAGTCGGCGCTGGAGGCCGTGTTCTGGACGACGGCCGTTCCCGTGGCGCTGGAGGAGTTGCGGATGTCGAGATTGAGGTTGCTGTTGACGTTCTTGATGTTCCAGGCTCCGCCTCCTGCGGACTGGAAGGTGAAGAACTGGCAGGTGCAGGCCGTGTTCTGCCACTGGTTGGCCGCGGTGCCGGCGGTGGTGGAGCCGGCCGGGATGTCGAGGTACTTGCCGCTGTTCTTGTTGACGAGCGCGTACTGGCCGGTGGCCAGCGGCGGCAGGGCGGTCTGGGTGAGGTTCCAGCGCTGGCAGGCGCAGCTGGTGGCGGCCCACTGCCCGGCGGTGGCACCGACGGTGGTGGAGGCGTTGGGGATCTCCAGGTACTTGCCGGTCAGCCGGTTGATGAGGGAGAAGCCACCCGCGGGGTTCGGGGACACCGCCCACTCGTGGTCCACGGTGCCGTTGTCGTCCCACTGGAGGATCTTGGCGCCGTTGGCGGTGGACTGGTTCTCCACGCCCAGGACCTTGCCGCTGGCCACATTGAAGATCTTGAAGTAGCCGGAGGGCTGCTGGACGAACCGCCACTTCTGGTCGCCCGCGTTGTCGGCGTTCTGCTGGGTGGCGTAGGTGCCGTTGGTGGTGGAGCCGCCCGCGATGGTGAGCAGCTGGCCGCTGCCCGCGTTGCTGACGGTGTAGGTGGCGCCGTCGGAGATGCCGCCGCCCAGGTCGATCGTGCTGTAGGTGACCGGGTTGGAGAGGTTGCTGCCTCCGCGTCCGGCGCTGAGTATCAGCAGGCTGTGCCCGTCGGGGAGGGATGTCATGCCACGGCTGTAACCGCCGGCCACGTTGGCGCTGATGCGCGTCCAGGTGTTCGCGGCGCCGTTCTGCGTGTTGATGAACAGGTCGTCGGCGCTGTTGGCGCTGACGACGAGGGTGCCGTTCGGTCCCCCGGTGGGCAGCCAGGTCATGTAGGGAGCGCTCTGGGGTACCACGCCGTCCGTCGTCCGCAGCGGGATGCCGGTGACCGAGCCGAACGCCTCCGGGTCGGAGGAGATCTTGTAGTAGACGGAGAAGTTGCCTTCGGGAGCGCCGCCGTACTCGTACGTCAGGACGTACTTGCCGTTCGGCAGCTTCGCGACGGTCGGCATGCCCGGACGGTTGCTGAAGGTGGGCATGGCCACGTCGTCGACGACGGGGCCCCAGGTGCGGGCGTCCGTGGACACCTGGTGGACGATCTTCTGGCCGTGGTCGGGGTCGCGCTGGTCGGAGTAGTAGACGATGAGCTTGCCGCCGGATACCAGGAAGAACGGCTCCCAGACAGGGGTGCTCCCGTTCGTGTCGAAAGCGGCCCCGCCGGTGGCGATGTTGCTGACGAAGCTCCAGGTCTGCCCGCGGTCGGTGCTGGCGTACAGGTCGATCTTGCTGCCCGACCGGTCGGAGGGCACGGAGTCGCCTGCGGCCAGGATGGTCCCGGCCGGGAAGTCACCGATCGCGGTGGGCAGTTCGAACAGCTCGGGCTGCCAGCGCATGCCCCAGCCGTTCTGTGTGTCGGCGACCTGGGAGATCTTCGTCCAGGAGGTGCCGTTGTCGGTGCTGCGGTAGATCGGGAAGACGGGCGTGCCGGAGGTGTACTGCTCGAACGTGGCGAGCAGGGTGCCGTTGGCCGAGCCGTTGTGCTGCAGGCGCAGCGCCCGCGGATACAGCGAACCGGGTGAAGGCGCGCCCGCAGGCGGGGTGTACATCGTCTGCGAGGGACGGGAGAGGGCCTGCGCCCGGTCCGCGGCAGGCAGCATCATCGTCGCCGCGGCGAGGATCAGCGCCAGAAACAGGAACAGAAGAGTGACGGGGCGGGAACGCCGAGCGGCGTCGGGTCTGACGTCCAACAGTGCAGGGGACATGTGCGGCTCCCAGGACGGGGGTGGGATGGGGTGTTTCGGTGCCCGCCGCCGCCCCGGGGCGGATCCGGGTGGCAGCGGCGAGCCCGGCGTGCGCGTCCGCCGCGTACGCGACTTCGGCGACGCGGCGACGCGGATCGGACCGGCCGGCCTCTCAGTGGGACAGCCGGCGAGTGACAAGCGGTGCCCGGGCGTGCGGGTGTGCTCCCTGCTGCTCCCGGGCAGTTCTCAGGTGGTGCGCCGGACCGCTTTGTCGGGGTGGGACGGCGGAGGCGCGGTCGAGCCGCGGACGATGAGTTCGACCGGTGGGTCGCTCGCCTGCGGCAGGTCGGCGTCGGGCTTCTCGATCGCGTGCACGAGAAGGCGGATTCCTTCCCGTGACGCGGCCTCGAAGGGCTGACGCACGGTGGTCAGGGGAGGAGAGACGTAGGCGAAGACCGGGTTGCCGTCGAAGCCGACGACGCTGATGTCCTCCGGCACGCGACGCCCGGCTTCCCGCAGGGCGTGGATGAGGCCGATGGCCATCTCGTCGCCCGCCGCGAAGATGCCGGTCACAGAACGGTCCGAGGCCAGCGACCGGCCCACGGCGTGGCCGGAGGCGGCCGACCAGTCACCGTTGAGCAGCGGCGGCTCGTGCGCGCCCCGCGCAGCGAGCGCCGCCCGCCATCCCTCGATGCGGTCCTTGGTGGCGTACCACCGCCGCGGGCCGGCGAGGTGATGAACTGTCGGGTGCCCCAGATCCAGCAGATGCTCGGTGGCAGCCCGAGCCAGTGCGTGGGCGCCCACACCCATGGTCACGGTGCGGGGGGCGGTGAAGGTCGGCGGTGCCCCCAGGAAGAGGACGGGGACGTCGACGCGGACGCCGACGTCCCCCTCCACGATGGGTTCCGAGACGACGACGCCGTCCACCCCCTGTTCGAGCAGCGACTCCACGGCGCCGGCGATACCCGCCGGGTCGCCGTCCGGTGTGTTGACCACGCGGAGCGCGTAACCCGCGTCGCGCACGGCCCGCTCGATGTGCACGAGGAGTGAAGCGGTTCCGTACCCGGCGGTGCCCAGAGCGACCACGCCGATGGAGCCGGTACGCCCGGAGGCCAGTGTCCTGGCCGCCTGGTTCAGCCGGTAGCCGAGTGACTCAGCGGCTGCGAGGACCCTTGTGCGGGCCTCTTCGGAGACATACGGCTCGTTGTTGAGGACCCTGGAGACCGTCTTGCGCGACACCCCGGCCAGCCGGGCCACGTCCGCGCTGCGCGGCACAGAGGAGCCCTCGCTCCGCCCCATCACTTGTGCCATGAAGTCTCCCGGCGGCCGTATGCCTGTATCGAATGAGGTCAACCGAATGACCGCGCGGTCTGACCGCGTGGTCATGTCTACGTAGCCCAGGACCGCACGTCAAGGGTCCCCGCAGCATCGATTGCGACGGACGGCAGCGGATCCCGCGGAGGGTGCCCGTTCGGCCAGGGTGCCGTGACCGCCGCGAGGACACCTCTCGCCGGATGTATAGGTGCTGGTCAAACCCCAGATGGGCGCACTCGAGTCCGCTCACGGAAAGGGGCCGCCGTTCCCGTCCGGCCGCAAGGCGCCTGACTTCTCGCCTGTGCGGTCGACCCTGCGCCCCGGTCGAAGGGGGTCTTGACAGCGACTCCCCGGAGCGTTCACTCTTCCTCGCAGCCGCCGGTCGCATCTGTTCGATCGTGTTGATTCTTGGTCGCATTGACGACCGCTTCCTCGTCACACCCCTCTCGGGTCGACGTGCCGCCTGGGCACGGCCCACCCTGTCAGGAGCCGAAATGCACTCTCCCTCCCTCGGTCGGCCCATGCCTGCCCCCAGCCGCCGCACCGTCCTGCGCGGCGTCGGCGGTGCAGCCGTCCTCGGCGCCGGCCTGCCTCTGCTCAGCGCCTGCGCCGGCAGCGGTACGGCCGCCGACCCGAAGACCGTCACCCTCGGCTCGAACGCGTCGGACGCGGTGCCGAAGAAGGCGTTCGCCGAGATCTACGCGGCCTTCAAGAAGCAGTCCGGCATCACGGTCGACGTGAACACCAAGGACCACAACACGTTCCAGGAGCAGATCAACTCGTATCTGCAGGGCACCCCCGACGACGTTTTCAACTGGTTCGCCGGCTATCGCATGCAGTTCTTCGCGGGCAAAGGTCTGGCCAGTCCGATCGACGACGTGTGGCAGACGATCGGCGGCAACTTCCCCGACGCGATGAAGGCACTCAGCAAGGGCGCGGACGGCAGGTACTACTTCGTGCCGATCTCCACGTCCCTCTGGGGGGTCTTCTACCGCAGAAGCGTCTTCCAGCAGTACGGTTACGAAGTCCCCGCCACCTGGGACCAACTCGTCGCCCTGTGCAAGCAGATGAAGAAGGACGAGCTGGTCCCGCTCGCCTTCGGCGACAAGGACGCCTGGCCCGCCCTCGGCACCTTCGACCAGATCAACTTCCGCACCAACGGCTACGACTTCCACGTCGAACTGATGGCGGGCAAGGCGTCCTGGACGGATGCGAAGGTCCGCAAGACCTTCGACCACTGGGCCGAGATCCTCCCGTACCACCAGGACGGCGCCGTCGGCCGCACTTGGCAGGACGCCGCCCAGACCCTGGTGGCGAAGAAGGCGGGCATGTACCTGTTCGGCAGCTTCGTGGCGCAGCAGTTCACCCACCAGTCCGACCTGGACGACCTCGACTTCTTCGCCTTCCCGGAGATCGACCCGGCCCACGGCCAGGACACCGTCGAGGCGCCCACCGACGGCTTCATGCTCTCCAAGGCCCCGAAGAACAAGGCGAACGCGGTCAAGCTCCTGGAGTTCCTGGGCACGCCGGAGGCCGAGCAGATCTACCTGACGTCCGACCCGAGCCTTGTCGCCGCCTCCAACAAGGCCGACACCTCCTCGTACACCGCCCTGCAGAAGAAGGCGTACGCGACGATCTCCGGCGCCAAGCACCTCACCCAGTTCATGGACCGCGACAGCCGGCCGGACTTCACCTCTACGGTGATGCAGCCCGCGCTGCAGAAGTTCGTCCGCGATCCCAAGGGCGTCGACAGCCTGCTGGCGTCGATCGAACGCCAGAAGAAGACGATCTTCGCGTCCTCATGACCGCCACATCGGACACCGGTATCGGGACCGGCACCACCAGCACCCCGGGGACGGCCGCCGTGCTACCCCCGGGCCCCCCGAATGATCTGACGGCTCATCAGAAGAAGCGGCTGCGGGTGCCCTTGGGCCACCGACGGCTGCTCACCCGGCGGGACCGCATCACGCTCGGCCTGATGGCGGGCGTGCCGACGATCCTGCACGTAGCCCTCGTCTGGCTCACGGCGCTCGCCTCGATCGCGCTGGCCTTCACCACCTGGGACGGCATCGGCTTCGACTCCATCACGTGGGTCGGGCTGCAGAACTTCTCGGAACTGTTCACCAGCAACCCGCAGTTCTGGCCCGCCGTCGAGCACAACGTCATCTGGTTCGTCGTGCTCATCCTGATCCCGACCCCGTTCGGCCTGTTCCTGGCCGTGCAGCTGGACAAGAAGATCCGCTTCAGCCGCGTCTACCAGACCGCGTTCTTCCTCCCGGTCGTCGTGTCGATGGCCGTCATCGGCTTCGTCTGGCAGCTGGTCTACAACCCCGACACGGGCCTGATCAACAGCCTCATCGGCGCCAACGAGCCCGGCCACTACATCGACTGGATCGGCGACCCGGACCTCAACCTCTGGGCCATCCTCATCGCCGCGTCCTGGCGCCACACCGGCTACATGATGATCCTCTACCTGGCCGGCCTGAAGGGTGTCGACCCGTCCCTGCGGGAGGCCACCGCACTGGACGGCGCGAACGAGTGGCAGACGTTCAAGAACGTCATCTTCCCGACCCTGCGCCCCACCAACACGGTCGTGCTGGTCGTGACGATCATCGAGTCCCTACGCGCCTTCGACCTGGTCTTCGTCTTCAACAAGGGAGCCCAGGGCACGGAACTGCTCTCGATCCTCGTCACCAACAACATCATCGGCGAGTCCAGCCGGATCGGATACGGCTCGGCGATCGCCGTCGTTCTCCTGGTGATCTCGCTCGCCGTGATCATCCCGTACCTGATCGCGACCTTCCGGAAGGAGCGGCGAGCATGAGCACCGTGAGCGCGCTCGGAAAGCAGCGCCCCCCTCTGCGCCCCGCCCGGATCCTGCTGCACACCTTTCTCGTCGTCACCGCCCTCGCCTGGCTGGCGCCGCTGCTGTGGGCGCTGTTCGCCGCCCTGCGCCCGTACGCCGAGACCAGCGCCAAGGGCTACGTCTCCTGGCCCGACAGGCTGAGCCTCGACAACTTCACCAACGCGTATGCGCAGTCGGACATGATGCACTACTTCGGGAACACACTGCTGATCGCGGTGCCTGCCGTGCTGGTGACGCTGTTCCTGTCCTCCTGCGTCGCGTTCTACGTCAGCCGCTTCGACTTCCGGGTCAACCTCTCCCTGCTGCTGGTGTTCACGGCGGGCAACCTTCTCCCGCAGCAGGTGATCATCACCCCGCTGTACCGCCTGTACCTGCTCGTCGACCTGCCCGGCATCACCATGAGCGGCAAGCTGTACGACTCCGCACTGGGCCTGGTGCTGATCCACGTGGCGTTCCAGTCCGGGTTCTGCGCCTTCGTCCTGGCCAACTACATGCGCTCGCTGCCGCACGAGCTGACCGAGGCCGCCCTCGTCGACGGCGCCTCCGTGTGGCGGCTGTACTGGCAGATCGTGCTGCCGCTGTGCAGGCCCGCTATGGCCGCCCTGGCCACATTGCTGTCCATCTGGATCTACAACGACTTCTTCTGGGCGATCGTGCTGATCTCCACCGGCGAGAACATGCCGATCACCTCGGCCCTGAACAACCTCTCCGGCCAGTACTTCACCGACCCCAACCTGGTTGCCGCAGGCGCCCTGCTCACCGCGATCCCCACCCTCATCGTGTACTTCGCGCTCCAGCGCCAGTTCGTCAGCGGCCTCACCCTCGGCGCCAACAAGGGCTGAGCAAGCCTCCCACTTGTTTCCCACACCTCCCGGAGCACCACCAGTGAGCACCGAACGCCGTCTTCGCCTGCCCGGCATCGCCTACGGCGGCGACTACAACCCCGAACAGTGGCCCGAGGAGGTGTGGGCCGAGGACATGACCCTCATGCGCCAGGCCGGAGTGACCATGGTCAGCGTCGGCATCTTCTCCTGGGCCCTGCTGGAGCCGTCCGAGGGCGTCTACGACTTCTCCCGCATGGACAAGATCCTGGATCTGCTCCACGAGAACGGCATCGCCGCCGACCTCGCCACCCCGACGGCCGCCCCGCCCGCCTGGTTCTTCCGCGCCCATCCCGAGGCCCTGCCGGTCGACCGCGACGGCCGCACGCTGTCGTACGGCAGCCGCCAGACCTTCTGCCCGTCCAGCCCTGCCTACCGTGCCGCGGCGCTCGCCATCGCGGGCGCGCTGGCCGAGCGCTACGCCGGCCATCCGGCCGTCGCGATGTGGCACGTCCACAACGAGTACGGCTGCCACAACGCCGCCTGCTACTGCGACACCAGCGCGGCCGCCTTCCGGGACTGGCTGAGGGCGAAGTACGGCAACGACCTGCAGGCGCTCAACCATGCCTGGGGCACCGCATTCTGGAGCCAGTGGTACTACGCCTGGGACGAGATCATCCCGCCCCGCGCCACCGGCGCCGACCCCAATCCCACCCACCTGCTGGACTGGCGCCGCTTCTGCTCGGACGAACTGCTGTCGCTGTTCACCGCCGAACGGGACGTGCTCCGCCGCGCCGCCCCGAGCACCCCCGCCACCACCAACTTCATGGTGATGCACAACTTCGACGCGCTGGACTACTGGCGCTGGGCCCCCGAGCTGGACATCGTCTCCAACGACCACTACCTGCGCTCCACCGACCCGGAGCCGGAGATCGACATCGCGCTCTGCGGGGACCTGGTGCGCTCCCTGGCCGGCGGACCCTGGCTGCTGATGGAACACTCCACCGGAGCAGTCAACTGGCAGCCCGTCAACCGAGCCAAGGGGCCCGGCGAAATGCGCCGCAACGCGCTCGCCCACGTCGCGCACGGCGCCGACGGCATCGCCTACTTCCAGTGGCGGGCCGCGAAGGCGGGCGCCGAGCAGTGGCACTCGGCGATGCTGCCGCACGCGGGCACCGACAGCCGCATCTGGCAGGACGTCGTACAACTCGGCGCGGACCTACGGGCTTTGGCGGAAGTCCGGGGCAGCACCAGCCCCGCCCGGGTCGCCGTCGTCTGGGACTGGAACTCCCGCTGGGCCATGGAGCAGCCCTCCCAGCCCAGCGGTGAACTCCACTTCCAGGACCTCGTGAGGCACTGGTACACATCGCTGTGGAAGGCCGGTGTGGCCGTCGACTTCATAGGCCCCGACGCCCCTGACCTCGACCGCTACCAGCTCGTACTCGCCCCCAGCCTGTATCTGGTCGACGACACCGGAGCGGCCGGCCTGGCGGCGTTCGTCGAGCGCGGCGGCACCCTGGCCATGGGCTTCCACAGCGGCGCGGTGGACGAGAACTGCCACATACGCCTGGGCGGTCACCCGGGCGCCTTCCGGGAGATTCTCGGGGTGCACGGCGACGAACTGTTCCCCCTGCTGCCCGGCCAGTCGGTCGGCCTGGCCGGCCAGATCCCGCAGAACGCGACCGCCGACCTGTGGACCGAACGCCTCCGGCTCACCGGTGCGGAGCCCGTCGCCACGTACGTGGACGGACCGTTGGCGGACGTCCCGGCCATCACCCGCCACGTGTACGGCAAAGGCACCGCCTGGTACATCGCCACCCACCCGGACCCCACCACCCTGGCCGCCGTGCTTGAGCGCATCTGCCAGGAGGCGGGCGTGCGCCCGGAGCGCGAGGTTCCGGCCGGCGTCGAGGTGGTGAGGCGGCGCGGCACGGATGCCGACTACCTCTTCCTGATCGACCACGCCGGCCACGGCGCGGAGATCCCCGCCGACGGAGTCGAACTCCTCACGGGCAAACCGGTCGTGGGCTCGGTCACCGTCCCCGAGGGAGGCGTCGCCGTCGTTCGCGAGCCGGTGGCCGAACCGAGTGGTGAGTGAGGTATTGGGGGTTCCGTCCGTGTAAGGGTTTCCCCTTGCGCACTGACCCATCTCTGCGGGAGCGCGGTGGGCCAGTGACGACCTCGACAGCCTCGGACTGCGCCGATCCTTCGCTGTGGTCGTCACCACGGAAGATGTCCCGAAGGTCAGGCCCGCACCGGCCTTTACCTGTCGGCGGCGCGTCGGCTCGGCGTCGATCCGGCCGGGCCTGACTGGCTTGCGCGGCAGTACCGATTGAGGTTGCGCGGTCGGCTCGGGGCGCGGTGACGTCCTGGGATTCTCCTCGGGCGCGGCCGTGCTCACCCGCGCCCTGGCCGATCCGGCCACTGCCGCCTACCTGCGTCGCGCGGTCATCGCCGAGCCTGGCCCGATGGACGGTCCCACCGCCGGGATCGCGGGGCAGAAGGGCCGACCGTCGGCCCGCGGCATCGCACCGGCCGGGTACGAGCAGCCGTTCATGACCTTCGACAAGATGACCGCGCCGGAGGAAGAACGGCGCGCGGCTCGGCGGAATCGTCGCCAACTGGTCGCCCCAGCAGCGGGCCCACTGGGTCGCCGAGCAGGTGCTGGAGTGGTCCGGCGTCCCGACCGTCACATCCAGGCGGGCTTCTTCGTCGAGAACCCCATCATGACCTGGCTGGCCCTTGGCTCACTCGCCGACGGTGAACTGCGTCTGCCCTTCGGCGACCACCGGGTCGCACCCATCGCCGGTTACGACGTCGCGGAACTGTGCGCGAAGATCCTGGCCGACCCGGCGCCGCACCTCTCCAAGTCCTACGCGCTCACCGGCCCAGAGCTGAAGGACATGCACGGGATCGCAGAGGACTTCGCGGCCGTGCTGGGGCGCCCGGTCACCTACGTTCCCGAAGACATCGAGACCTGGAACGAAACCTACGTGGACACCCACATGTCCGCGTACCCGCACATCGCGGAGCACCTGAAGACCCTGACCCGGATCATCAGCCGCGGAGCATACGGGGGCATCACCGACGACCTGGAGACCCTGTTCGGACGCCCGCCGAAGACCGTGCGGTGGGCTCTGGAGAACCACCCGCGCATCCGGAAGCTGACCGCTGCCTGAGCCGCTGAGCAGTCCGGAGCAGAACAACGACGCCAGTCGGAGTTCTCGAGCCAAGGACTCCGGCCTGGCCGTCTTGAGCATGGAGCCGTCGTCCTTGGTGGCCCCCCTGGGCACCTGATGCAGGAACTGTCCAGCGACGCGGCGGCTGCGACAGCAGCTCCGCTGCACTTGCGCGAGCGGATGGGCACTTCCGGGATTCGGTGCGCGTGATCACGCTTCGTGCAGCGCGTTGGATCACGGGAGCGTGATGAGGGCGATGCTTTCTGTCTGCGCGACGGCCAGCCGGGTGCCGTCGGGGTGGAGGGCGGCCACGGGAGAGGGGAGGTGGCTGACGCCGAAGCATGTGGTCTTGACGGGTAGGCCGACCTCGGGCCATTCCACAACGAGGCGCCCGGTAGTCGTGTCGAGCAGTCGTGGGTGGCCGAGGAAGGAGATCACGTGATCGCCACGGGGCAGCAGGAGGACACCCGGCTCGGCATCGGCGACCGGGGTGCGGTGGATCCACCGTCCCTCGGACACCGACCACACACCGAGGTGGCGAGGCAGAAGCGTGAACTGCTGTTCGCTGGTCCCCCCTTCGGCCCCCGTCGCCAGCACCAGCCGATCGACGTCGAGCCAGCAGCCTGCTGTCACCTCGCCTGTCATGACCGCCGCTGCCGGCAGCAGACCCTTGCCGTCCAGAGTGCCGGGGTCGGTGAGCGCGAGTGCCGTGTCGTAGACCATGGCGGTTCCGAAGGGGTGCCAATACCATCCGACCGCGAGCAGGTACCGACCGTCCGGGCTCAGGCTGAGCCTGGAGTGGAAGACGTCCTGCGGCTCACGCCTGCCGGCGGTCAGCCGCTCGCCGCTTCCCGCGTCCTCGATCTGAAGCTCGTTGTACTCGTCGGGGCAGTGCACGACGACCTCGCGCCCGTCCCCCAATGCGCCCAGGGCGAGCGGGTAGTCGTAGTTCTCCGCCTGGTAGTCGCTGCGGCTCAACTCGCGCACGAACCGTTCGCGTTCGAGCAACACCCCCTCGGTGCCGCGTTCCTCGTACAGCGCGGAGTACGGCCCTGAGACCGAGGTGATCCCGGCGTCGAACGGAAAGCTCCACGCGAGGGCCACCTTCCGCTCCACCCCGTCGCGGCCCCAGCGCCGACCGCATCCGGATTCCAGCTCATCGCCTTGCCATACCAGCGATTTCGGCGCGGCCTTCACCGGTATCGACTCCACGGTCATTGATGACCACCCCTATTCTGAAAACCTTGGAAAGGCAGGCGTCGCCGGGAATCCACGGAACCCCATCGGCGGCACAGCGGCCGGGACCACTCTGACTTCTGTCTGCCTTCTTCTGTCTGCCCCGCGACGAGCACGAGTGGAACGATCACGCACAGGACGGCGAGCATGCCGTCTGCTACTACCAAGAGTGGCCGGTCTGCCCACCGGACGCAGTGATTTTCGCGGCGCCCGGCTCCCCAGGCAGTGCGCACCGAGTCCTGATGCAGCGTTTCCCGCAGCTACGGTGCGCAGGATCCCGGGCACCTGCACTCATCCAGACCAGCCAGCCCGGTGAACTCGCCGACTTGCATGAACTGCCGTGGCGGCAACGGGTCTTCTTCGCCGGATTCGTTGCGGACCGGCGCTCCCCGGGCCTTGCGCGTGCGGGCCGCTACACGCTCGCTTCCGGCCGTGTGGCCCACGCGGCTGCGACGGCCACAGCCAGTGGATCGCGGACCGGGCGGCTCAACAGATCCGCGAGGTCGGGAGCAGTGCCGTCCAGGAAGCCGTGTCGGATACCCGTGGCGATCGAAGCGAGCATGGGCGGCTGGAACGGCAGGAGCCCTGGCGTCTCGTCGAGGAGCCTGCGCCGGTACTCGCCCAGCCCGATGGTGCGGTGCGGGACCCCCAACCGGTCGGCCACCTGCCCCGCCGTGATCGGCGTACCGACAAGGTCGTAGACCCGCTCACTGTGCCGGGCCGGGTTCGCCGCAACGGCCGCCGCGGCGTCGGCGAGATCCTCCCGCGCGACCGCCGCCAGGGCAACCTCCCCGAACGCGGACTCCACACCATCGCCGGCCCACATCAGCAGGCCGCCGAAGAGTTCGGCGTACAGACCGTTGCGCAGGATCGTCCACGGCAATCCGCTCGCTCGCACCAGGCGCTCAGTGGCACGGTGCGCCAGCGCGAAACCGAGATGGTCGCCGGCCGCGGTCAGGCTCGTGTAGACGACGTGGCCGACGCCGTCGCGCACCGCGGCGTCCACAACCGCCGTGTGCCGCCCGACGACCTGGTCGTCCTCGGCGTATCCGGCAGAAATCAGCACCAGGGTCGACACCTCGGTGAGGTCGAGGCTCGCATGGTCGTCGAAGTCGAGGTGCCGCATCCCCTCGCCCGGCGTGCGGCTGCCGCCCGTCGCATCGACACCGCCGGCGCGCAGCGCCGCGAGGGTGGACGAGCCGAGGTTCCCGTTCGCTCCGGTCACCAAGATCATGTCAATCGCAGCCTTCGGTCGTGGTTCTCATCGGTAGCTACGCTTCATCCTTGATCGCACACCCACCGGCTACAAGAAGGCAGTTCGATGTCACTCACGCACACCGGGATAACCACCCCCGCCGACCTCGACCCCTGCGGCCGGGAAGACCACCCCGACTGCGGCATCCGCGACGTCCTGGACCGCATCGGCGACAAGTGGTCGGTGCTCGTGATCGTCGAGCTCGCTGGTCGACCACGACGGTTCCGCGAACTGCAGCGTGCCATCGACGGCATCTCCCAGCGCATGCTGACCCTCACCGTCCGCAGGCTCGAACGCGACGGCCTGGTGTTGCGCACCGTCTACCCGACCGTCCCGGCCCAGGTCGACTACCGCCTGACCGAGACCGGAGCCGGCCTGACCCATCTGGTCAAGGCACTCGCCGACTGGTCACTCGCCCACCGTGCCGGCATCGCGGAAGCACGGCACGCCTACGACCAGACGCACCCCGACCATGACATCCGCTGACGGGAAACGTCGTCACCGCACACCAGTCCTCTGGGACGGACACGCTGTCAATGACGTCATGGCCCGCAACACCGCCTCGGTCGACGGGCGGGGCGAGGCTGGTACGGCTTCTTCAACCCGGTCGCCGCAGAGGACCGGACCACCGGGACACAGCCTGAAAACCCCTGGCCCAAGTCGATGGGCCGTCGCAGCGGCCTGAGCGTCAGAAGTCCCAGTCCAGTTCATCCTCGTCGACTGCGACAGGCGAGTAACCGTCCACCGCCTGGCCGGTCTCCAGAGCCGTGGCTGTCGCATCCAGGAGAGCCGGGAGCGACGCCCACATGGGGTGACGCCGAAAGGCGCATCCTGTTTCATGATCGGCATTGCCGATCCTTCCGCGGCGACGATGGGGGCGCTGGTCCATGATGAGGTAATCCCCTGCGTCATCAAAGGCGAAGGGAATCCACTGCGCATGCCACCACGGCCCGTATTCCCCGTCCGGGTCGCCTTCCTCTACTCCCGCCAGCTCATCTCCGTAGATCTTCATGCGTGTCTCCCAGGCACTGGTGATGCTCTGCACCTCAAGCAAAGACCAGAACGGCGGCAGCAGTTCGTAGTGGCCCATGCCGTTGTGCCGCAGCAAGGACTCCACCAAGGGCTCGGGGAACGGCTGGCCGATGGCCTGTTCGGCCATGGCAATGGCCGACCGCTCCGCCGGCGGATTCAGCGGGCCGCTGGCGCGGTCGTCGGTTCAGCGGTGGGTGACGCCCTCGGCGGCCCTTTCGAGTCCGGTCCCCCGGGCCGGTGGCGTGATCACCGTGAGGTGATCGATGCGATGGGGCAGCCCCTCGTCACGTGCGATCAGTCGGCGGGGAGACAACTCCCGCCGGTCGGCGGATCCGTCGACCGGCAGGGCGTTCGCGTGCGGCGAAGGGGTGCGCCCTCAGCGCGGACTCACCGGTCCTCTCCGTTGCCGTCCGGCAAGGTGCCCGTTCGTACGACTTCGGCGTACCAGCGCGCGCTGGCCTTGGGGATGCGCTTGCCGGTGGGGTAGTCCACGTAGACGGCACCGAAGCGCTTGCTGTAGCCGTAGCCCCACTCGAAGTTGTCGAGCAGGGACCACAGGAAGTAGCCCCGCACGTCGACGCCCGCCGCGATGGCACGCTGCACGGCCGACAGGTGGCCGTGCAGGTAGGCGATGCGGTCGGGGTCGGCCACCTCTCCGTCCGGGTTCACGTAGTCGTCGAACGCGGCTCCGTTCTCCGTGATCATCAACGGCATGCCGGGGAAGTCCGCCTTGAGCCGCATCAGCAGGTCGTACAGACCGCTGGGGTCGACCGCCCAGTTCATCGCGGTGGTCCTGCCGGGAGGACGGTGGAAGGCGACCCGGTCCGCGCCGGGCCACGGGCTGTGCTCGCTCATTCCGTGGCCGTCGGAGCCGTGGCCGGCCTCGTCGCCCGCAGCCGAGACGACGGTGGGGGTGTAGTAGTTGACGCCCAGGAAATCGACCGGCTGGTGGATCGTGGCCGTGTCGCCGTCTCGTACGAAGGACCAGTCGGTCAGGCCGGCCGTGTCCTGGAGGAGGTCCTGGGGGTACCGGCCCTCCAGCAGAGGACCGGTGAACACGCGGTTGGCCAGCGCGTCGATCCGGCGGACCGCGTCCCGGTCCTCGGCGGTCTCCGTCAGCGGCCGCACCTGGTGGATGTTGAGCGTGATGGATGTTCGCGCGCCCGAGGGCAGTTCGGCACGCAGCGCCTGGACGGCTTTGCCGTGCGCGAGGTTGAGGTGGTGGGCCGCGCGCAGGGCCGCGACCGGGTCGGTGCGTCCCGGCGCGTGGACGCCCGAGCCGTACCCCAGGAAGGCGCTGCACCAGGGCTCGTTGAGAGTCGTCCAGGTCTTCACCCGGTCCCCCAGCGCCCGGGCCGCCAGGGTCGCGTAATCGGCGAACCGGTCGGTCGTGACGCGTTCCGGCCAGCCGCCGGCGTCCTCCAGTTCCTGCGGCAGGTCCCAGTGGTAGAGCGTGGCGACGGGTTCGATGCCCTTTTCCAGCAGCGCGTCGGTCAGTGCGCGGTAGAAGTCGAGTCCCTTTTGGACAGCCGGGCCGCAGCCGGTCGGCTGCACCCTCGGCCATGACAGGGAGAACCGGTAGGCGCTCACACCGAGGTCCGCCATGATCGCGACGTCCTCGCGCCAGCGGTGGTAGTGGTCGGTGGCCACGTCACCGGTGTCGCCGTTGCGCACCCTGCCGGGCGTGTGCGAGTAGGTGTCCCAGATCGAGGGGGTGCGTCCGTCGACGGCGGCGGCACCCTCGATCTGGTACGCGGCGGTCGCCGTGCCCCAGGTGAAACCCTGCGGGAACCGGATGACGTCGGTGTGGTCCGGGATGGGTCCTACACGTCGGGTAACGGTGGTCACGTGAGTCCTTCCAGATGAACTGCGGGGCGGGGGCGGCGAACTGCGGTGGCGGGCGGCGGAGGGTCGTGGCAGCGCGGGGACGGCGGCGGGCCGCTCATCCCTTGACCGCTCCCTGCATGATTCCGCCGACGATCTGCCGGCCGAAGACGACGAACATGACGAGCAGGGGCAAGGTGCCGAGCAGAGCACCCGCCATGATCAGCGACTGGTCGCGCACGTATCCCGCGCTCAGCTGGGTGAGTGCGACGGGGACCGTCGGGTTGGTCATGTCGAGCACGATGAACGGCCAGAAGAAGTCATTCCAGGCATGCACGAACGTGATCATGAACAGTACGGCCATGGGCGGCCGGGCGATCGGCAGCACGATGCTCCAGAAGATGCGCAGGGAGTGCGCACCGTCCACCCGCCCGGCCTCGACGAGCTC
Organism: Streptomyces sp. NPDC003011; assembly: GCF_053591515.1. NCBI lineage: Bacteria > Bacillati > Actinomycetota > Actinomycetes > Kitasatosporales > Streptomycetaceae > Streptomyces > Streptomyces sp. NPDC003011. The sequence goes on along the minus strand of NZ_JBSFTY010000010.1, from coordinate 99,043 downwards.
GTCGGGCAGCGCCTCCGCGAGGTACTGCCGCATGAAGAACACCCCGACGGCGCTGACGAGCGTGGGGAAGATGACGGCGGGCAGCCGCTGACCCCAGCCCAGTTCCGTCATCATCATGAACAGCGGTACGACGCCGAGTTGGGGCGGCACCATCATGGTGCCGATCACCAGCATGAGCAGGATGTTGCGGCCCTTGAAGCGGAGTTTGGCGAAGGCGAAGCCGGCGAGGGTGGCGAACAGCACCGTGGACAGGGCGATCACACCGGCCACGATCAGGCTGTTGAGCATGGCCTTGCCCAGAGCGGCGTCCTGCCAGGCCTTGCCGAGGTTCTCCAGGAGGTGGGGTCCCGGCAGGAACGGCGGAGGTGTCTGGGTGACGCGCGTGTTGTCGCTCGACGCCGCCACCATCGTCCAGTAGAGCGGGAAGAGCGAGAACAGCGCCGCGATCCCCAGCAGGATGTAGGCGACGGGGCCCGCGTGGTGCTGGCGTCCGGCACCCTGGTGCCGGAACAGCTGACGACTGCGGCCGGCGGGGGCGTCGCTCCTGCGCGTCTTCTTCTGTGCGGTCCCGGGGCGTGCGTCCGCCGTCTGGACCGGGATGCTGTCTGTGGTCATGGGGATCTCCCGGTCAGGCCCTGCGCGCCACGACGCACTTGACGACTCGTTGGACGACGAACACGACGATGAGCAGCAGGAACATCGCCCAGGCGACCGTGGCGGCCCGGCCCATCTGGTAGTTCTTCCAGCCCTCCTCGTACAGCAGCAGTCCCAGCGTCTGGTACTGGTTGTCCGCTCCCCCGGTGATGCCGTTCGGGCCCTGGCCGAAGATCAGGGGTTCACCGAACAGCTGGGTGGCGCCGATCGTGGACAGGACAATGGTGAACACGATGGTGGAGCGGATGCCGGGAATGGTGACCTTGAGGAACTGCTGCCAGCGCGAGGCGCCGTCGATGGCCGCGGCCTCGTAGCGGTCGCGCGGGATCGCCTGCATGGCCGCCAGGTAGAGCAGGGCGTTGTAGCCGGTCCAGCGCCAGATGACGATCGTGGAAATGGCCGTCTGCGCGGCCCACTTGTTGTTCTCCCAGTCGATGTTGTCGACGCCGACCAGGCTCAGCATCCAGTTGATCATGCCGAAGTCGCGTTCGAAGAGCATCGTGAACACCAGGGCCGCGGCGCCCACCGAGGTGGCGTAGGGCGTCAGGGCGGCCACGCGGAAGAACGTGGAGCCGCGCAGCCGGTAGTTGAGCAGGTGCGCGAGGCCCAGCGCCATCAGCAACTGCGGCACGGTCGACAGGACGCCGATGGTGATGGTGTTCAGCAGCGCGTTCCAGAAGCGTTCGTCGTCCCACAGGGCGGTGTAGTTGTCGAAGCCGACCCATTCCATGAGGTTCAGGGTCGACAGTTCGACGCGGTGCAGGGAGATCCACGAGGTGTAGACGAGCGGGTAGAAGCTGAAGGCGGCGAAGACGACGAAGAACGGTGCGACGAAGGCGTACGGGGCGCCGCGCACGTCGAGGCGGTGCAGCAGCGTACTGCGGCGCTCACGCCCGGCGCCGGTGCCGTCCGGCGGGACTGCGCCGGGCGCGCCGGCTGGGGGTGTGGAGGTGGAGATGGCCACCGGAAGGCGTCCTTCCTGGAGGGTGGGAGGCGGGGCGGAGCGCCTGGCGGCCCAGGCGGGCGGGGCGTGGGCCGCCAGACGGCTCCGCGGGTGGGCGACGGGGCCCAGGGTCAGCCGGCGGCCTTCTCGATGCGCTTGTCCGTGGTCTCCCACGCCTCGTTCGGGCTCTTGTTCTGCGCCTCGATCAAGGTCAGGCCCTGCGAGAAGATGTCCTTGATGGTGCCGTCCTTGCGGCCGAGCACCTGCTCGTCGGGGATCTCCTTGGCCGCGGCGCCGAAGATCTGACCGATGGGGGCGCCGCCGAAGTAGTCCGACTTGGCGTCGACCACGTCGGGCATGGCCAGCGCGGTCTGCGACGAGGGGAAGTTGCCGATCTCCTTGAAGAGGTAGGCCTGCTGCTCGGGGGCGGTGAGCCAGGCGACGAGCTCCTGGGCCTCCTTCTTGACGGGGCTCTGCTCCATCACGCCGAGGAAGGACCCGCCCCAGTTGGCGCCCTTGGGCGCCTTGGCGACGTCCCACTTGCCCTTGTTCGCCGGGCCCGCCTTCTCACTGATGTGGGCGAGCATCCAGGCCGGGCAGACGGTGGTGGCGAAGGTGCTGTTCGCCAGACCGGGGTCCCAGCCGGGCTGGAACTGCCGGAGCTTCGCGGTCATGCCGGACTCGGCGGCCTCGGAGGCGAGCTTCCAGGCCTCCTTGACCGCGGGGTTGGTGGCGTAGATCAGCTCGCCCTGCTTGTCGTAGAACTGCTGGGAGTTGCCGTAGATCATGGCGTTGAACAGTCCGCTGGAGCTGTCCATGAAGGCGACCTTGTCGTCCTTCGACTTCTCCTTGAACCGCTTGCCCGTGTCGACGAACTTCGACCAGTCGCCCTCCCACAGCCCCGCGACCTCCTCGCGGTCGGTGGGCAGGCCTGCCTGCTCGAAGAGGTCCTTGCGGTAGCAGACCGCCATCGGACCGATGTCGGTGCCGAGACCGATGACCTTCTTGTCCGTCGTGGTGACCTGGCTCTGCTTCCACGGAAGGAAGTGGTCGGTCCCGGCGACGCCGGCCAGGTCGACGAACTTGTCCTTCTGCGTGTCGGACAGTTCCTTCGCGCGGCCGATCTCTATGCCCTGGATGTCCTTCAGCCCGCTGCCGGCGGCCAAGTGGGTCTGCAGGGCGGTGTAGTAGGTCTGCTCGTCGCCCGCCACGTCCGCCTTGATGACGACGTCCGGGTGCTCCTTCATGTACTTGTCCAGCAGGCCGGTCTCCTTGAAGCCCATGACGCCGAACAGGCCCATGGTGATGGTGACCTGGCCGTCCTTCTTTCCCCCGCCCGTTCCCCCGCTGTCACTGCCTCCGCAGCCCACGATCAGACCGAGAGCCGACACAGCCGATACGACGGCTACGGCTCGTGTGCGCAACGTCCTTCGGTCCTTGCCCATTTTCATCCTCCCGGCAGCGGCGCTGACGCACCGGTGCTCAGGCGCCACGGTCCGCTCCATGGGCCCGAATTATCCGGTGGGAACGTTCCCAAACCGCGATGGGAACGTTCCCACCAGAGGTCCGCAGCGTGTCCGCCCCAGAAGGCTCCTGTCAAGAAGGTGAATCCAGTTCGTTGCCGGGAGATGTCACGCCACCGCGCCCGCACGCTCCGGGCGCCCTGCGCGGGTCTGGCACAATGCGCAGGTGAAAGCCGTCCGGCCACCACTCGAACAAGGAGACGTCATGGGGGGCAGGCACCGCCCGACCATCAAGACCGTGGCGGCGCGCGCCGGAGTCGGACGCACGACGGTTTCACGAGTCATCAACGGCTCGGAACTCGTCAGCGACAAGGCAAGAGCCGCCGTACTCGCCGCCATCGACGAGCTGAACTACGTGCCGAACTCGGTCGCGCGAGGGCTGGTGACCAGCAGGACGAACTCCGTCGCACTGGTGATTCCGGAGTCGGAGAGCCGGCTGGGCTCCGAGCCCTACTTCTCAGCCGTCATCCGCGGGGTGAGCACGGCCCTGGCCGAGACCCGCACGCAACTCCAGCTGGTACTCGTGCGCGATCAGGCCGAGCGGGACCAGCTCACCGAGTCGGTGGCGGAGCGACGAGTCGACGGAGTGCTCCTGGTCTCGGTGCACGAACACGACCCGCTACCGGGGCTGCTGGAGGACATGGGACTGCCCACCGTGCTCGCCGGGCGCCGCTCCCCCGCCGAGTCGCTCAGCCATGTGCACTCCGACAACGCGGGCGGAGCCGCGGCGGCCGTCGAGCACCTCCTCGCACGAGGGCGCCGGACGATCGCCACGATCAGCGGTCCCCTCGACATGGACGTGGCGCGCAGCCGGCTCCAAGGCTGGCGCGACGCTCTCGCGAAGGAGGGGTTCGAGGCGCAGGACCGCCTCATGGCCTCGGCCGACTTCACCGAGGAGGGCGGCGAGAGAGCGATGCGTTCGCTCCTTGAACAAGTCCCCTCACTCGACGCCGTGTTCGTCGCCTCGGACGTGATGGCAGTGGGGGCGCTGGCGGAACTCCGCAGGCGGGGACGCGTCGTCCCCGACGACGTGTCAGTGGTGGGATTCGACGACTCCATCCTCGCCCGGCACAGCAATCCCCCCCTCACCAGCGTGCGTCAGCCCGTCGAGGAAATCGGCAACACCATCGCGCGCATCCTCCTGGAAGAGATCGACGATCACGAGGTGGCGCGTCAGCACGTGGTTCTGCCCACCGAACTGGTGGTCCGCGCCTCGTCTTGAGCGTGCCGTGCGCCCGAGTGCCCCCCCCCACCCGCGCACGGCGGCGCTCCGGAGAAGATCTCCGGGTTCTGCGGGCCACGGTGTTCGCCGCGGTCTGTGTCGTGCTGGCCGCGGCAGGTCACGCCCTCGCCCGGCGTGCCTGGTAATAGGCTCGGGAGCGATTCATACGGATTTCCGCAGGTATTCTCTGCCATTTGGGCCGCATCGACGGTCACGTCCCAGAAGGGGTTATGGCAGTCCACACAGACCTGGTCCGTTGCTTCGCAGCCAGGACATGTGCCCCGAGTGCCGCGAAAGATCCGGTTGCACTCGGGACATGCCCGGTCCTTCGCCCGGCAGGCGGAACACAATCGGTTAACTGCGCTGCGGAACTCTCGTCCGCAACCGTCACACTCTCGTGCTGCTTCCGAACCTCCGGCGCCTTCTCGGTTCCGAGTTCCTGGGCCCGCAATTGCGGAACGCCCTCACCACCCGCGGCATAGCCGCCGACTGGCGTCGCGACCGCGGCGTCGACGACACGCGTGAGACCGATCAGCAGGCAAGAACATGAAGGAGAGCGTGCGGCGTGGGCACACCCGAGGACCGTGCACGGCCGTTGAGGAAGGCTTGAGGCCAGTCGGAGAGGGGAGTCCCCGACGTGCCAGTACCCGCGGCCGTCCGCGCTGCGTACCGCGTGGATCAGAGGCTACTACGGCACTGCCCCGGGTGCTGCGAGTCAGTCGTCCGACAGGGACGAGGGCCCCAGGGACCAGCCGTAGGTGGCAGCGCCGAGTGGGAACGGCTGCGGCGGCCGTTCCAGCCGGTCGGCAACAGACGTTGTGCCGGTGGCGGATCACCGGCGCGAGGTGATGGGCATTCCGCATCTGCTACTCGGTCATGGCCGGCGGGCGGCCGAGTCGTGCTCTGCGGGCGCGGGCGGCGTCCGGGCCCTCGTTGGCGCCCTGGACGATGAGTTCGCGGATGAACTCGGCGAGAGCGGCGAACGTGATGCCGGAAGGGTCCGGCGGCGAACTTCTCGCACAGCTCGGCGTACTGGACGCTGTCCAGGATGACTGTGCGGACGCCGATGCCGACGAGCTTGCTGGGCGCCGGCCCCGGCCCCTCCCCCGGTGGTTCATCGCGGTCAGCAGGTATCAGCAAGGTCCCCACGCATCACCACACCGACGACTGTCCTGGTCAACAGCCAGGACATAGACCGCAGCCAGGGCATAGACCGTCGCAGTACTAAGCCGTACGCCACTTGAACAACGCTCCCGAAGCGGCCACCGAAGAGGCGAGAATGCCCGTGCACCAGGCGAGCGCCACCCACCCCGTCGAGCCCACCGGCTGCCCGAGCAGCAGTCCGCGTACCGCCTCGATGACATGGGTGACGGGCTGGTGGGTGGCGAAGCCCTGGAGCCACGACGGCATGGTGTCGGTCGGCACGAAGGCGCTGCTCGGGTAGGGCAGGAAGCTCACGAGGAAGGTGAAACCCCCGGCTGCTTCAGGGGACTTGACGAGCAGGCCCACCGCGGCGGACAGCCAGGAGAGCGCCGCGATGTAGGCGACCAGAAGGCCGACCGCGGCGAGCCAGCCGCCCGGGCTGGCAGAGGGGCGGAAGCCGATCACGAAGGCGAGCGCGAAGACCAGGGCGGTGGCGATCAGGTTCCGGGCCGTGGAGGCGAGGACGTGGCCCGCCAGAATCGGGGTGCCGCCGAGGTCGAGGGACCGGAAGCGGTCGATGATGCCGCCCTTGAGGTCCTCGGTGACGGCCACGGCGGTGCTGGCCGAGCCGAAGCCGGCGCACAGCAGCAGGACGCCGGGGACGACGTAAGTGACGTACTCCGTACCGGTGTCGATGGCTCCGCCGAAGAAGTACACGAAGATTCGGCGTGATCACGCTGGTCAGCGGCTATGTGCGCAACGAGGCGACGCTGATGTCCGACCTGGATGCCGCGTACACGGCCAGCGGCCACGCCCCCGACGAGGTCCTGCGCCGATACCAGCGCACCCTCACCGCCCTTGCCGACCCCGAACGCCACCCGGCCGTCACGCGCGTCCTCGCATCCGATGCCCTCGACCAGGCGGACGAGCCGGACGCGGACTTCGAGTTCGGACTCGGGGTCGTGCTCGACGGCGTGGCGGCGCTGATCGACCGGCACGGTTACCGGTAGTTCGTTGAATCCGGTGGTAGAGGTCAATGTCGTGTCCGGTGATGACCGCGTCGATCAGGACCTGGAGCTCGGAGGGCTTGCCACCATCGGTTGAGCCGTCAGCGTCCGGCACACCGGACACGGCACCGCCGCATCCCGAGCGCGAGCCGTGACGACCACCGCGTCACCACCGTCCGCCACGTCCACGACGACCAGCACCGACAGTCCGGAAAACACCGTGCCGACAAGGGAGTTGACGTCCATCACAAGATCCTGACAAAGGACGGCTGCCCGGCGTCACCACCGAGTACGGGCCAGAGCCGAACGTCTTACAGTCCCCCGGGAGGGCTGGAGGAGGGACGCGCCCAGGGCGTCACCGCCAAGGTGGTCTACGACGTCACTCGGCCCTACGATCTGCGCGAGATGTTCACCCGGGCCAAGTTCCGCGACGTCGACCCGCGGCCCTGGTACCCCGACTACCAGGAATGACAGCCGTCGGCCGCCCCGTCCGGCCTGGACGGGGCGGCCGGCGGTTGTCCTATCCCTTGTGCCGGGCGGTGAGGGGGTTGCCGGCCTTGCTGACGACGCCTGCGATCCAGGCCATGGCTTCGGGCACGTCGTAGTTGCCTGCGTGCGGCTGGTTCCAGGCGAGTTGGTAGTTCAGGCTCTTGACCTGCGGGTCCGCAGCGAGGGCCCGGTCGAGGTTGACCGAGACGGTGAACGCGGTGTCCCGGTCACGGGTGCCGTGGCGGACGTACCAGTTGGGCGCGGTGTCGGCGCTGCTGCCGACGAAGTCCATCGGGTCGATCAGGTGAACCTGGTCGTCGACGGTGGTGCTCTTCCTGGCGGTGTACTGCTTCCAGGTCAGTCCGGTGTCGTCGAGGCCGCTGCCGTCGCCGGCGACGTCATTGTGGTTCCAGCTGTACTCGGTGTAGTTCATGTACTTCTGGGTGGGCGGGCCGAAGAGGTCGGTCTCGGTGCCGCTGGTGGTGTTCCCGTTGACGCCCACGGCGTCGAAGGCGGGGGTCGTCTTGAGCGTGGCCTGGGTGGCGACGAAGACGAGGTACTTCGCCATGTCGACTGAGCGCACCGTGCCGGTGGCGGTGTCGACGTCGATCCAGTCGTTGACGTACGACCTGGTGGTGGGCGGTGCCCCGGGGCCGCCGGACGTGATCTCGAAGGTGCCGCCCAGCGGCGGGACGGTGTGGGCGGGGTCAGCCTTCAGGTACGTCTCGGCAGAGCGGATGACCTCCTTCTTGATGGTGTCGAGCATGGTGGCGGCGGTGAGCGGCGTGCCGTCGGGGTTGCGCAGCCCGAGGCTCTTCTCGTAGGCCGCGAACTGTGCCGCGATCGCGGTGGCGTCCTGAGGCGAGGGGTTCGAGCCGGTGCGGTTTCGGGTGTCGAGGACGTTGTACAGCCACTCGTAGGCCGCGTCGGCGTTGCCGAGGTCGGTGATCGGGCAGTACGCGTTGACGGCGAAGACGTCGTCGCGCAGGGTGCTGCGCCCCTTGGCGTCGATGCCGGCGGCACCGATCGCGGCGAGGTAGGGGGCGTATTCGGTGCTGTTGCCGGAGGCGCCCAGAATCGACACCAGTGCGCCGCCGCCGCTGGTGCCGTTGATGACGATCCGCTCCGCGCTGCCGGGCATGGCGGCGTCGTTGAGGCGCAGGTAGCGGACGGCGGCCTTGGCGTCGACCACCGCGGCGGGGGCCTTGCCGGGGGCCGAGCCGTCAGCACCGACCAAGCCTCGGCTGCGGTTGGCGACGTCGGCGAAGACGTACCCGGCCTTCAGCGCGGCGCCGACGTTACTGGTCGAGCTGTTGTATGAGGTGCCGGCGGTGACGCTCGCCCGTATGTAGCTGGCCTTCCAGCCACTGTTGTTCACCGCGAAGTAGACCGGCGTCCGCTGGTCGCCGAAGGCGCTCTCAGGGACGAACACGTTCATGCTCTGGTAGCCGCAGGCGGTGTTGGGGATCGTGGTGCTGCCACCGCCGGGGCCGCCGGGTTGCTGGGCCGCCGCGGCGACGGGCTTGGCTACGTAGCAGATCTCCTTGTACCAGCGGACGTTCATCGGGCGGCCGTCAACGGTAACGGTGATCGTCGTGTAGGCGGCGGAGTCGAAGTCCAGCGCGGAATCCTGGGAGTCGACCGGGCGACCGTGGCCGGCGGGGGACGCCGCCACCGCGACGGAGGTCGGCACCGCGACCGCCACGAGAACCAGGGAACCCGCGAGCGCCATACCTCTCGGGAGCCGGCCTCGAGCCGCGGGGCGCCCTCCCGCCGCGCCAGCAGGGTGAACGTACGCGTCACGTCCGAAAGACGTAGAGAGCCTCTGCATGGGTCTCCCCTCATTGAGCACCGAGTGCTTCGCCAAAGCCCCGGGGTCGAGGCCGTAACGCACGCTACAACTTTGTTAACAATATGCACAGCAATTACGTGGACATTTCTCGACGCCCGACGAGCGACAACCGACAACCGACGCCTCAGGGCTCGGCCACCGGGAGCGCCGGCATCCTCATGCTGGTGGACATCGGCACGACGGCGGGCATTGCCAGGACCTGCTCCCTGCCCACGTGGACGCCGCCTCCGAGTGTGGCGTCGGCGCCGAGGACACCGGTGGAGACAGCGAACCGCACATGCTCGATCGCGGTGCGACGGCCGATGAGACGGGCGTCGATGCCGGGCATCAACCACGGGGCCCAGTCGGCGAGATGGCCGCCGAGGATGGCCACTCCCGCGCCGATCACGCTGGCGACGGCCAGCAGAGCGGCACCCAGGGCGTGTCCGGCGGTGTCGAATGCCGCGCGGGCCCGCTCGTCACCGGCGCGCAGCCGGCGGTTCCGTTCGGCTCGCGCGGCTGCGGGCCCCGGTCCTCCCGTTCCTTCGGGGATCCCGGCAGCCCGGGTCAGGGCCCGGAGGTGGAGGTAGGTGTTCAGGCAGCCGCGTGACCCGCAACGGCAGGGCAGGCCGTCGAGAGACACCGGCACGTGCCCGACCTCCCCATTCCATGCCATGACTGCCGTGATGAACACGCCCGCCGATGAGCAGGGCCCCACCCACTCCGGCATGGGCGGTCACGTGGACGACGGTGTCGGGGTGCGTGACACGGTCCGCGGCGAGGGCACGCTCAGAGGTGGCCGTCCAGGAACTCCCGTACCTCGGCGATGGTCATAAGCCCCGTGCCGTGCACCACCGCCTCTCCCTCCTTCAGCAGCACGCAGGACGGGGCTCCGGTGATCCCGTATCGCTCGGTTGCGGCCGGACAACGCGTGATGTCGGCGCGGACGGCCGTCAGGCGGCCCGTGTAGTCGTCGGCGATGCCACCCACGACGAGGTCCATCACCCGGCAGGGCTCGATTGCCTTGGGCCACGTCCCGGTGAAGTATGCGAGGACCGGAACTCCGCTCATCCCGAGGATGAAATTGAACTCCGCGTCCTCACGGGGCCGGTGCACCCTCTTCGCCATGGAAGCTCCCTGACCTCACGTCCGTTATTGCATCCCTATCATCCCTCGCCCGGTGTGCCAGGCCGGCCCGGTCGGTCGTCCCGCTGCCCTGTCGGAAGGGAGGCACAGGGCCATCGCAGAACCACGGTGGTCCCCGGCGCGACCGGCCCGTCCCCCGCCCCTGGTGACCCGGCCTGGCCGCCCCGCCGGTCACCCAGCTGCAGCCCGCCGCGCGCCCGTGGGTCAGCTCGTGCCAGAACAGCCCTCTCCACCACGACATGAGAGCCGTTCTCCAGCGCATAGCGGACCAGATACCGACCAGATGCTCGATGAGCGCGTCGACGAGCGGGCCGGTGCGCATCGTCCACCGGATCCACAGCTGACGGCACCGAGAACGAGGCACGATTCCTGGACCGCTCACGGACGGGGGGGGTCGTGGACGGTCGACGTACGCGTCAGCTGACCCGAAGACCGACCGCCAGCGTCAGTTCAAGGACCCGGTGTGGCGATGCGAGATCCGGAAACAGCTCCCGCAACTGCGACATCCGGTACCGGACTGTCTGGGGATGGACGAACAACGCCGCCGCCACCTCGTCCCGCCTGCCCTGGTGCAGCAGCCACGCCCGCAACGTCTCCTCCAGCCGCCGTGCGGTCGCGACAGGCAAGGTCCCCAACGGTGCGAGGGCTCGGGCACGCAGGTCTGCGAACGCGTCCGCGTCGGCGCTCAGCACCAGCTCGGGCAGGTGGTCCTCGGTGTCGCGAATATCAGAGGAGAGGGAGCGCGCGCGTACGGCTCGTGCGTACGAGGCGGACGCACGAGTCCATGGCCGGGCCGGGCCGACCACGGCGGTGCGGTCGGTCAGCTGCCGCATGAGATGTGATCGGTCGGCATCGGGGACGAGCAGCACACCGGTGGCGTCCGGCAGATCGTCGAGGACGAGGGTGCTCTGGTCGAGCGTGCGGTAGGCAGGCCGGGCCTGGGCGGCGGGCAGCAGGACCGCGGTTAGCGAAACCGGAGGCTGCCACCCGGCCCGTTGAGCGGAGGCCAGCAGCACGTCCGGGCTCGCACCGGCGAGGAGGTCGCGGGCCAGGTGTTCCAGGTGGCGCTCGTGGGCCCTGCCCCGGGCGGCCAGTTCGTCGGCGTGGCCCGCGGCGCTCGCGGCGGAGAGCTCGTCGATGTAGGCGAAGGTCAGCTCGGCGAACTTGGCGACCTCGGCGGCGGGCAGACCTGCGGGTACGGCACCCGCTGCCAGGCATCGCCAGGCCACGCGGGCGCCGACGCGGTAGGCGCTGAGCAGGGCGTCCATCGAACGGCCGTCGCGCACCTCGCCGCGGCCCAACTCGTAGGCCGCGTCACCGGCGTCGCCGCCTGTGGCGTTCCCGCTCGCGAGGTCCAGGTAGTGCCCCAGGGCGGTACGGACGGCTCGGCGGATGGTGCCGCCCATGCGGCCCGAAAGGGCGTTGGCGTAGGAAGGGACCTCGTCGATGATCGCCTGGACGACCTCGTCGGCGGTGGTTTTCAGCGCGGCCCGAAGTGCGGTGACCGTCGTCTCATCCAGGGCCAGTTCGCTGGCCCTCCGGATTGCGTGCCCCATGTGTTGTTCCCTGCGAACAATTCAGCCGACCAGATTCACATCCTGCGGTCAGGACTTTACGCCCTGAAGCGCAGCAAGCTGGAGTCATGACGAGTACAGCCCTGCGCAGCAGGGCGTGGAAACTGCTGGAGATGGTCACGACGCCGCTGCTGCCGTCGGACTACCTCGACCTGGTCAGCCCGCTGCGTGCGGGCGCTGACCTGCGTGGGCGCATCGAGGCCGTACACCCCGAGACGGGTGACGCCGCGACCATCGTGATCAGGCCGGGACGGGGCTGGCGCGGCCACACAGCCGGTCAGTACGTGCGGATCGGGGTCGACGTCGACGGGGTGCGCCTGTGGCGTGCCTACTCCATCACCTCGCCGACCAACCGCCAGGACGGCCGCCTCACGATCACCGTGAAGGCGATCCCGGACGGCAAGGTCAGCAACCACCTGGTCCGCAGGGCGAAACCGGGCACACTGATCCAGCTCGACCAGCCGACCGGTGACTTCGTGCTGCCGCAGGCCAAGCCCGCCAAGGTGCTCTACTTGACGGCCGGCAGCGGCATCACGCCCGTGATGGGCATGCTGCGCGACATCGAGCTCGACGACGTCGTCATGGTCCACTGCGCGCCACAGCCGCAAGACGTGATCTTCCGCAGCGAACTGCACGACCTGGTCGCGGACAAGAAGCTGCGGCTCACCGAGGTGCACACCGACACGGACGGCATGCTCGACATCGCCCGTCTCGACGAACTCGTGCCCGACTGGGCCGAGCGCGAGACCTGGGCCTGCGGGCCCGCGGGCCTGCTCGACGCCGCCGAAGAGCACTGGACCGAGCACGGCGTCCCAGAGCGCCTGCACACCGAACGCTTCCGCCCCAGCATCGTCGTCGCCGGCGACGGCGGCGAGGTCACGTTCAGCGTCACCGGCAAGACCGTCGACGCGGACGGCGCCACGCCGTTGCTGGACATCGGCGAGGAGGCCGGCGTGCTCATGCCCTCCGGGTGCCGCATGGGCATCTGCTTCGGCTGCGTCACGCCGCTCAAGGCGGGCGCCGTCCGCGACCTGCGCACCGGCAAGATCACCGAGGCCGAGCCGGGCGTCCTCATCCAGACCTGCGTGTCCGCCGCGGCGGGTCCCTGCGACATCGAACGGTAGGAACACCTTGACCGCCATCGACCCCACCGCCCACCTGACCGCGGAGCAGATCGAGGAGCTGGGCCGCGAGCTGGACGCGATCCGCGACGAGGTGATCGCCGGCCGCGGCGAGAAAGACGCCGCCTATATCCGTAAGGTCATCTCGGCGCAGCGCAAGCTCGAGCTGGTCAGCAGGGGCGTGCTGCTGTTCTCGATCTTCCCGCCCGCGTGGCTGCTCGGCACCGCCGGGCTGTCCGTGGCGAAGATCATGGACAACATGGAGATCGGCCACAACATCCTGCACGGCCAGTGGGACTGGATGCGGGACCCGAAGATCCACTCCACCACCTGGGAATGGGATCACGTCTCGCCGTCCGAGCAGTGGAAGCACTCGCACAACGAGCTGCACCACACGTACACCAACGTGATCGGCAAGGACAACGACCTCGGCTACGGCATCATGCGCGTCGACGAGGACCAGAAGTGGCACCCGTTCCACCTCGGCCAGCCGCTGTGGAACTTCCTCAACGCCTGCTTCTTCGAGTACGGCATCGCAGCGTACGACCTGGAGCTCGGCAAGAACCTGCACAAGCGCCGCCGCAAGAACCCGGAGTTCCGCGCGCGGGCCAAGGCCGTGGGCCGCAAGATCCGCAAGCAGGTGCTCAAGGACTACGTGATCCACCCGCTGCTGTCGGGCCCGTCGTTCCTCCACACGCTCGCCGCCACGTTCACCGCGAACCTGGTCCGCAACATCTGGACCCACTCGGTGATCATGTGTGGCCACTTCCCCGAGGGCGTACAGGTCTTCGAGCGCCGGTCGATCAAGGACGAGACGCGCGGCCAGTGGTACCTGCGCCAGATGATGGGCTCGGCGAACATCAGCGGCAGCAAGGCCATGCACTTCATGACCGGCAACCTGTCGCACCAGATCGAGCACCACCTGTTCCCGGACCTGCCGAGCAACCGGTACGCCGAGGTCGCGGTGAAGGTGCGCGCGCTGTTCGAGAAGTACGAGCTGGAATACGTCACCGGGCCGCTGCCCAAGCAGGTGTTCTCCGCGTGGCACAAGGTCTTCCGGCTCTCGCTGCCGAACAAGAAGCCCAAGGTCAAAACGCCGGACCGCGAGCAGGAGCTCGTCGCCGCCTGATTCCCGGTAGCGGCTCAGATCTCTCGGCCGTACCGACGGCACCGCCGGGTTCGGTGAGATCCGCTGCGGACGGTGAGCGACCGCGACGCCAGACCGTACGACACGCGTACGCGCACTCGCACTCGGTTCGCCGACGGGCGGGCTGGGCGGAAGGGATGGGCTGTGACGTGGACACTGCCGGAACCGATGCTCGCCGTGTACGCGGGCGGGCGGGTGCCGCTGTGCTCACGGCGCGGCACGGACATGACGGCCGCGTTCCCCCAGATCCGGGCGGCGGCCCTGGCTCAGCTGCCGGCGGACACCGGTTGAGTTGAAGGTGCAGCGGCTGGATCCGCTCGGCCTCGGCAGCGGGATCGACGCCTGCCGGGCCGCGGGCAGGTTCAGTTCGGGTCTGTGCTGAGGTCAAGCGCCGGGGCGATCATTGCGAAGGCTGGTCGACCAGCTCGTCCATGGCCTTGGTGCCGCCGCTGTCCACCCAGCGGTGCAGCGCGGTCTGGTACGCGGTGAGGGCGACGCCGGCGGCGAGGGTGGAGCGCAGGTCGGCGTCGGATCCACTCCGGCGCCTCGGGCGAGGGTGCCGGCCATCTCGGCCTGGCACTGCGACTGCCGCTCCAGGAACCGGGCCAGCAGGGCGAGGACACCGGAGTCGATCTGGCTCTTCTCTCGGTAGTTGCCGATCCTTCCCCACGGTGCGAAGTCTCCCGGGGTCAGCTGCGGCGCCCCGAGTCTCCTCGACGACCGCAGGCTTCAACCAGGGTGCGCGGGCCGGTGAGGCGTGGGGCGAGTCGTAGTCCACTGGCCTGGGCCGCGCCCGCACACGCTGCCGGCCGTCAACGATGTGCGTATCGCGTTCCCGGAGAACCGCGAGATCGTGGACTCCGACTCCGACACCGACACCGACACCGTGAAACGGGACCTGGACGTGGACCTGCTGCCGCGTCCGGCGGCGATCCGCCGGCACCGCGAACTCGGCGGAACCGTCGCGGCGCTGACCGCCCGCCGCGATGAACGTTGCCCGGTCGACTGCCCAGACCCGCCAGAAGGCACGTGGGAACCCCGGCCCGCGCAAGGCCGCCTCCCAGGTCTGGCAGGAGCGGGCGACCACCCCCTCGGCAGCAGGACTGACACCGCACGGGCGGCGCCTTCTGTGCGAAGTCGGTCCGCGTAAGATCACCGCTTGAGGGGTGGTGGCATGGCTATGAGGAACTATCGATGGCACGTGGCGATCGCGGCGGCACTGCTGCTGGTCGGCTGTGGCGGGGGCGCGGAGAGCGACAGCGGGAACGGCAAGGCGGTGGCGCTCACGAAGGAACAAGCACGGAAGACGTTGCCGGACGGCGAGGCCATGACGGGCTGGACGGAGTCCGCTCGACCCACAGTCGTTGCGATAGACAAGCACTACCGTTCGCAAGCCTGCCCCAGCAAAGGCAACGCGGGCTGCGAGAACTCCCGCTTCTACGGCGCCTCGAGCTTCCAGCACAACGACAACGCCGCCACCGTCACCTTTCTGATCATCGCCTACGACAGCGAACAGGCCGCCCGAGCGGCGTACGACGTGCTCTGGGACGGCTACTACGGCAACATGGCGGGACAGAGGCCCAAGACGTTCGATATCGGCCCGATCGGTGACGAGCGCGACGCTCGATTCGGTTCCTCCGGCTTCCTCGGCGAGCCCGGCGCCGTGACCCAGACCCGGGTCGGCACGACGCTGCTGTGGACCCAGGCGGCTTCCGCGGGCAAGGGCGGCATCGACGAGGACAGAGTCCGGGACCTGGCCACGGTGCTTGCCAAGCGGGCCCGACAGGCCCAGAACGGGGACGCACCCTCCGCCGCACTCAACGGCTGATCGGGCGGTCCGCGGGCATCCTGAGCCCCGGCGGGCAAACCGGCGTTGAGAGACTCCAGCTATCGGATCCAGCGCATTCAGAGGCTGTCGCGAGGAACGGCTGCCCCTCTGGCACACCCCGCTCGTCCAACCATCCACCGAGTCCGGCGAAGAGCGCGCCGAACTCCCGCATGAACGGCGTCACTTCGCGTGGCAGCGCCACCTCCCGGCAAGTGAAGTGCACTCGCCATCCCGTGATCGACATGGCGCCGGATGCTATCCCGCGGACAGTTCAACAGCGCATAACCGAAATGGGACGGGTGGCGTGCCCTTGTCTCGGTGGAGGCCGGGCGCACCCTGTTGCGCTCACGGCGGGGCACGGACCTACTCGCGTCGTCCCGGAGATCGCAGCCGGAAGCGAGCAGTTGCCGGACGCGACGGCGTTAGGGCTCGTCCGGCGGATCATGGGCCGAGCCAGGGCCGGACCGAGGCGAGGGCGGCCAGTGCCCTAATCGTGTTGACCGCCCCCGGCAGGCAGTGCTGGAGTCGGCACGTGGACAGCATCCCCGCCAACCGGCGGCTCTGGAACCGGATCAGCAGCACCTACCAGCACAAGCATGACCCGCAAATCGGCGCCACACCCCGGCTGTGGGGCATGTACTCCATCCCCGACTCGCACCTGCACGCCCTGGGCGACGTCACCGGCAAGCGCGTCCTCGAACTCGGCTGCGGCGCCGGCCAGTGGTCCAGGGCGCTCGCCGCCGAGGGCGCCACCGTGGTCGGGCTCGACCTGTCCGAAGCCCAACTCGCCGCAGCGGCCCGCGCGATGGGAGCTGCCCGCTACCCCCTAGTGCAAGGCGCCGCCGAACAACTCCCCTTCGCCGCCGACAGCTTCGACCTGGTGTTCTGCGACTTCGGTGGGCTCAGCTGGGCGCCCCCGCACCTGGCCGTCCCGCAGGCCGCACGCGTCTTGGACCGAGGTGGGCGCCTGGTGTTCAACGTCGCCAGTCCATGGTTCGAAGCTTGTTACGACGAAGCCGCCAGCCGCGTGACCACGACGCTGCAGCAGGACTACTTCGGGCTGAACACCATCGCCGAAGACGACAGCGCGACCAGCTATCAGCTCACCTACGGCGACTGGGTCAAGGTCCTGCGCGGCGCGGGTCTCATCATCGACGACCTCATCGAGCCGCGGCCCGAACTCGGAACACCCAACGGCTACAACGAAACCGACCCACCCGACTGGGCACACCGCTGGCCGGCGGAACTGCTCTGGGTAACCCACAAGCCGTAAGTTCCGCCGCGCAAATAGCTGTTCAGAATGCGGAGGCGTCCCCCGAATGGCCAATAGCCGCGCGGGCACCGGTCCCGGGCCGGCCGAGCGGCAGCCCGGGACCAGGTGCCGGATCGTTCCTGGGGGCGGAGGAACTACGGCCTGTCGAGGACTCCCGGGGTGTCATGCAGGACCACGCTCCGCTGCAGCGGAACCCGCTCCGTGCGGAGCGTGTTCACCGGTGCCGCCGGGTCAACCATGCCGAAGGAAATGCCGAACAGCAGCTTGAGCTCCGCGGGGACACCCAGGAACTCGCGGACGGTATCGGCGTAGACGCCGAGTATCGTCTGCGGGATGCCGGCCAGCCCCCGGGCCGCCAGCGAGAGCAGGAAGTTCTGCGCGTACATGCCGATGTCGCCGGCCGTCCGCACCCCGTCGCCGAGGGCCGGCATGAACAGGAAGGCGGCATGGGGGGCGCCGTAGAACTCCAGGTTCTCGCGGACCACAGCCCTCCTGCCGTCCCGGTCCGAGCGCTCGACGCCCCGGAACCGGTAGACACTCGCGCCCAGGGCTTTCGACCGCTCGAGGTAGATGCCCTCCTCGCCGTAGCCGTCGGTGAAATCCGGGGAGGTCCGTCCCTCCTCCTCTGCCTGGAGCAGCTCTTTGGCCAGGGCGTCCCGCGCCGCACCCGAGACTACGTGCACCGTCCACGGCTGGGTGTTGCTGTTCGAGGGGGCCGTCTGTGCGTCTTCCAGCACGCCGCGGATGTCCGAAGGGGACAGGGCAGTGGGCAGGAACCGCCGGGGGGAGCGCCGGGAGCGTGCGATGTCGGTGAAGGGTGATGCGGTGCCGGGCAAAGCGGGTCCTCTCCATCGTGCGCAGTCACCGCCACGGCGGCCGCCGCGCAGCGCAGTACGGCAGGCCATGCGAGGAGGCAGCCGGCGTAAGGGCCGGGGGCGGGACGCGCCTTGGACTGCAGGTCGCAGCGCGGTGAACTGTGCGCTCTTCGTGTTCGTCTTGCGTGTTCGTGGCGTGCCGGCGCTGCCGCCCTCGTGCCGTTGCGTGCACGAGAGCCCTGTCGGGTGACTCAGCGGTGGGCGGCGCGGTTCATCTCGACGACGTCCTCCAGGGTGGTCGTGGCCGGGAGGGTGGCGAGGCGTTCCGGCACGCTGTCGCGGATAGCCGCGTCCTTGGCGCGGTCGGCCGCGGCCAGGGCCGCCGGCAGCTCGTCGAGGGTCAGTTCGGTGCAGTAGGCGGGGCTGTTCGGCTGCTGGCGCCAGGAGTCGGCCAGTGTGCCGGCGTCGTAGGGGTCGAAGCCGGTGTCGTCCACGAGCTGCATGGCCACACGCCGCGCCTCCTCGGAGTCGCCGGCGACGGGGATGGCGAGGCGGCCGGGCGTTCCGGCCGGAACGCCCCGGGTCCGCTGGGTTTCGGCCAGGGCGGCGTTCCACGCCTTGACCACGGGGCGCCCCAGCTGCTCGGCGTTCCACACGCTCTCGACTGCGCCGTTGTCCACGGCCTCGATCTGCCCGCTGAGGTGCGGATAGTAGTTCGAGGTGTCGATGACGACTGTCTCGGCGGGGACCGAGGCGAACAGGTCGGCCAGCTTCCCCGCCACCCCGAAGGGGATGGCCAGGACGATGACGTCCCGGTCCTGGACGGCGTCGGCGAGCTCCGCCGCGCGGGCCCCGGACTCCAGCACCTCTGCCCGGACGGACTCGGGGCCGCGGGCGTCGGCCACCTGGACGTCGTGACCGGCCGTGCTGAGCTTGGCAGCGAGGTTCCCGCCGATGGCGCCGGCGCCTATGACTGTAATTTTCATGATGTGTCCTATGAGAGGTTGCACTGCCCTGAGGGCAGCGCGATGTGATGGCCGGGTGGTGGTGCCACCTGGTGTTGCGGGGGCCGGGTCGGGGGCCTGACGTCTACGCCTGGGTGTCCCGCTCGCGGTAGCCGCTCGCGATGAGCGTGCGGAGCCGGTCGAGCGGCTCCTCCTCGGTGCCGGTGCCCTTGATCCAGGCAACGGAACAGGCCGCGAGGAACAGGTCGTGTCCGCGCACCGACGCGCGCACGCGCCCCGCGAGCTGCGCGGCTCGCACGTACTGATCGGTGGCGGAGATGAGGATGTCGCAGGGAATCGTGAGCGGGTTGTCCGGCTCCTGCGCCCTGGCCGCGGCCATGAGCGGGTCCGGCAGCCCGCTGAAGGCGCTGAAGTAGTCCTCCATCGCCCGCAGCCACTGCTCCAGCGCCTCGGCGGGGTCGTCGAGCTGCTCGATGTCCGCCTGACGGGCCACCAGCTCCTCGGAGCGCGTCTGCAGCACAGCCGCCAGCAGCGCCTCCCGGGTGGGGAAGTGCCGGTACAGGGTGCCGGGCCCGACGCCCGCCTCCTTGGCCACTGCCTCAAGGGAGGTGCCGACCCCGTGCTGCAGGAAGTGACGCTGCGCGGTCTCCAGGAGGGCAGCGCGGTTGCGCTGGACGTCCGCGCGGGGCTTGCGTTCCCGCTGTTCACCGGCGCTCATGCGCCCTCCTGCCTGCCGTGATCTTGCGGCCACATCAAAACGGATGCAGCCTCCGTATGCGTTCGAGAGTAAAACGGAGGCGGCATCCGGTCAAATTGGCGGTCGGCCACGGCGCCCGGACAGCACAGGGGGCCCACCTGCCCGCATGCATCACCAGCGCCCCTGACCGGGTTCGGCACACAGGTCTCCACCTTGTTCGGCCCCTCCCCGCCAGGCCCTGACCCGTCTCCCGGCCCAGGACGTCAGGGGGTGAGCTGCTGGTGTCCGATGACGGAGAGCAGTTCGAGCTTGCTGTGGCTCTCCGTGCCGGGGCGAGTGGTCAGCACCACCAGGGTCTGGGCGCGGTTCTCGGTGAACAGGAGCTGGGCGTCGACGTCGATGCGGCCGAGTTCGGGATGGAGGATGGTCTTGCAGTCGTCGTAGCGTTGGGCGACCGCCTGGAGTTCCCACATGCGGACGAACTCGGGGCTGTGTTCCTGGAGTTCGGCGAGGATCCGGGCGGCCCGGGGGGTGTCGCTGCCGGCTGTCAGCGCGGCCCGCAGGCGCGCTGCCTGGGCACGGCCGTGGCGTTCGCGGGCCTCCTCGGGAACCATCAGACGCTCGGCCGGGTCCATGAACCAGCGGTAGTAGCCGCTGCGGGCCAGACCGGTGTGGCGGGTCTGGTCGCCGAGCAGTGCGACGGCCAGGGGGTTCATCGCGAGGGTGTCGAGCAGGTCGGTCTGCACCAGGGCCGGGGAGTCGTCCAGGCGGTCCAGGACTCGCATCAGCGGCGGGCTGACATGTTCGGAGCGCTGGAAGCGGGCCGGGGCGTTGTGGCCGATGAGCGCGAAGAGATGGTCGCGCTCGTCCAGGGACAGCCGCAGCGCCCGGGCGAGAGCCGCAGTGATCTGGACGGAAGGCTGCGGAGCACGCTGCTGTTCCAGCCGGGCGTAGTAGTCGGTGGACATGCCGGCGAGCTGCGCGACCTCCTCGCGGCGCAGCCCCTGCGTACGCCTGCGCGGCCCCTCGACCAGCCCGACGTCGCGGGGCCGCAGCGTCTCACGCCGGTGGCGCAGGAAAGCCGCCAGTTCCTTCTTGTCCATGCTCCCATCCTCGCCGTATCCAGGCCGGCTATCCAGAGACCGCCGATCCATGGCTGAGCACTCCTCTCCCACCTGCGCGAAGCCGCCCCATGAGTGAGACCGACGCCGAGAGCGCTCGGGAGACCGACGCCGAGGGCGCTCGGGGCAGGAGAGCCCGATGGTCCCTTGACCTGCATGAACCGCTGGACATTCGCCGACCGTCGGCGGTGCGCCACAGGCCGCCGGTATGGAAGACGGCCTGCGGCGACGGTCCCCCGTCGTCGACGTCCGACGCGTTGGCGACCGCCGCGGGCCTCGTCGGCCGGGCGCTCGCGTGGCCGTCGGCGCTCGCGTGGCCGTCGGCGCTCGCGACGCAGCCGGTCGCCTTCAGTCCGGCGACCGGGGCGAAGACGCTTCCTTACCGTTCCGCGTCTTCGGTGAGGACCTCCCCGAGGCGGCCCAGTTCGCGTTCGCCCATGATGTGGTCACAGGACTGCCCGCGTGCTGTTGTTCCTCGTCGGTCACTACAGGTCGGTCAGCTGCTGGCGATCACGGCGAGGACGTTGTCATAGGAGCCGTTGGCCTGCGCGTCGCGGATGAACCTGGCGCCCTCGACGACAAGCTCCTTCGCGTCGGGCTTCTCGCGCAGCAGGTCGAGTGTCTCGGTGAGGAAGTCGTCCAACGGCATGGCGTGCTCGTTGTCCTGCTGGTCCAGCAGGGTCGTGCGCACGCCCGGCGGGGCGACCTCGATCACCTGGACGCCGGCGTCAGCACCGGCGAGCTGGATGCGCAGGCTCTCGGAGAAGGAGTGCAGCGCGGCCTTGGTCGCGCTGTAGGTCGGGGTGCTCGGGTACGGTACGAACGCCAATGCGGAGGTGACGTTCATGACGACCGCGTCGTCCTTGCCCTCGAGCAGGGGCAGGAAGGCGTACGTCATCCGGATCGTGCCGAGCAGGTTGACCGTGACGTGATCCTCGGCGGCCGGGAGGTCGGCCGGGTCGAGGAGGTTCTCCCGCAGCATGATGCCGGCGTTGTTGACCAGGACGTTCAGCCCCGGGTGGCTCGCCGCCACGGTCTCCCGGGCCCGGGCGATCGAGTCGGGGTCCGTGACGTCGAGGAAGAGCGCGTCGATGCCCGGGTGCTCGGTGGTGATCTCGTCGAGGAGTTCCTTGCGCCGGCCGGCGACGATCACCTTGTTGCCGGCCTCGTGCAGGCGCAGGGCCAGGCCCAGGCCGATGCCCGAGGTTCCGCCGGTGATCAGGATCGTGTTGCCGGTGATCTTCATGGGGGGTCTCGCTCCTTGGTTGCGGCGGGCCGGTGAGCGCCCGCGACCTCGACCGTAGGGGCGCCCGCACAGGCGCGGGAGAGGACGGTTCATCCATGGATCGGCGGTCCCTGGCTGAGCCGTAGAAGACGCCACAGCTGATCAGCGCCTCCATGCCTCGTCGACAATCTCAGGGAAAGACCGTTCGAGACGGTCGGCGTCGGCGGACGACGGCGAGGGCGGTGACCGAACCGCGCAGCGCCGCCATCGTGGCCGTCAGCTCAGAGACTGCGTTGCCTGCCGCGGGACTTCGAGCCGGATGGTCATCGAGAAGGAGACGCTGGGCGTGCACTCGCCCTGCGCCGGCGTGGTGGTGCGGGAGTGCAGGACCTTGCGGGCCTCTTCGGTGTCGAAGTCGTTCTCCCGCGTGCCGATCACGATGGTGGGGACGGCGTTGCCGAGATCGTTGGTGAACACGCGGCCCTCGTTGAGGATGCGGTCGAGAATGTGGTCGATGCCTACGATCAGGCAGAGGGCGGCGAGCGGGATGTGGCCGACCGCGGTGACGGTGCTGGCGAGGACGATGAACGCGCTGCCCGCGATCCCGGCGGTGCCCTTGCCGGTGAGCATCATGACGCCGACCATGATCAGCTGCTGTGCCAGGACAGGTCGATGGTGACCAGGGTGACGTGGTGGTGCCAGCCGGTCCAGGAACGCCCCTCGAAGTGGTCCAGGCCGAGGCCGTCTTTGAGTTAGCGGTGGTCTGGTCGTGCTCGATGCGCCAGCGGATCTCTCTCAGGCCGACGAGTTCGGCCGGCCGGGGTGGCGGCGGGCAGGTGGGACAGCCAGTGGTCGGTGGGTGCTTCGGCGTTCTCGGGCCATTCGACCAGCAGCGTGACCTCGGGCAGGACACCGTCCCACCAGCTGTCCCGCGCGGTGGCGGCGGCCTGGGCCAGACGGCGGGACCGGCTGCCGGCCGGCCGCACCCGCAGTGCCAGAAAGCGTGAGCGCGTCGGCCCGCGGGAGCCTTCACGCCAGGTGACATCGGTGAACGCCTGTCGTCCCTGGCTGGTGGCCGGCGCGGCCACTGAGGAGGGCTTGTCGCGGTAGCGGGGATGCGGCGGCTTACGGCCGTTGCCCGACCACGACGGCGTGACCGGCTCAGCCTCATGCGGGTGGACGGTCACGTCTGAACGGACCGCCACGACGTATCCGACGCCCCGGCCGTCCAGGCCGTCGCGGAAATCGGCGTTCTGCCAGTAGCCGGCATCGCGGTCTTCTTCCGCCGCCCGACATCGTGCGCCCACTCCTGGGCACGAACAACCGCCACTGCAGCGGACAGGAGGCAGTGTCGGAGACCGCGTGCACGCTCACCGCGACCTGGCAGTTGGCCTGCTTGCCCAGAGCTCCGCAGCACTGGTGCGCGACCACCACCGACATCCGGCCGCCCTTGGGGAACGACACGTCATCGACCGCCCAGGCATCCGGGCCGATCAGCGGCACCATGCGCTCCGCGATCCGCCGCCGCACCGGCACCCCGCACCGGCACCGGCACCGGACGAGCAGGGCATCCTCATCCTCTCGGGCCCGTTCAGCGACGGCGGTGGCAGCATGGCCGTTCTGCGCTGTGTGACGCTCCTGAGGGAGCCCGGGAGGTGTGCCGGGAGAGCCCCGTCGTCCGCTCCGGCGGACGCCGGCCGGGTTGTGCGTGGGTGTCATCGCCGCGCTGTCGGTACGCAGCATCACCAGGTCCGCCCGCCTGACCGGCGTGATGGAGCGGATGAGGCGGTCCAGGCCGAGAGCCCATGCACCGCCCGTCGTGGCGTACTCCAGCACGTCGTGGGCGCGTAGCGCGTTGGGTGGCGACCGCATTGCCGGCTTCGTGGGCTCGCAGGTGGGCCAGTCCCGTGTCCGCGTTGAGGGTGGCACGCATGGCGGAGAACATGTCGTCGCTTCACCACACCACGGTGCCCATCGACAGCGAGCTGGGGATGCCGTACTGCCGTCTTCGCCGCAACCAACGGACCGTCACCGCCGAACCGTCCGCACCCCGCCACGCCACGCCACGCAGCGGCCTGACCACACCTCAAAACGTCAACTCAGGCCTCGCCAGACCACATTGGGCATCACCGTCTACATCCAGAGTGAATTCTTCGTGGCCATCAGGTGTACAACCTTTCACCCCTTGCTCCAGTCGAATGGGCGTCGCTGCCGTATGCACTCCAGGGGGAACCGTGCCCATGATGATCCGTTGGCTGTCTGATGCCCTACGGGTGCGCGGGGCGGGCAGCCTTCTGCTCGTCCTCCTGTTCGGCGCGAGCTTCGCCTCGCTGCCCGTCTTGGCGTTGATGCCGTCCCTGTGGGGCTTTGCCGCCGCTTCAGCCATCAGCTATCTCGCGGATGAGGCGCTGCATCACCGGGATCCCGCTTTCGTCCGCCGACTGACGGCGATGCAGCTCGACCGCACTCTGCGGTTCGCCGTCAGGACACTGATGCTGCTCGCCCTGGCCGACAGGATGAGTGCACCGGACACCGTGCTGGCCACCGGACTGGCCGTCTTCAGCGCCCACTTCACGCTGGTGATGCTGTACTCGGCGGTGCACCACGCCATTCGCCGACGGCGGACGCTGCCGACGGCAGTGCGTAATCTTGACATGAGCGCGGCGGGCATCGCGCAGAGCCCGCCCGCCCTCCTCTACCAGCGCTTCCTGCGCAAGCTGCTCCACCTCGACCTGCCCGCCCACGTCGGACTCCTCGCCGCGCTGGCAGCCGGATCTTGGCGCCTGGCGGTCGTCGGCTACGTGCTGACAGCCGCGCTGGCCACGGCGGCGGTGCTGGGGCTGCTCGTGCACTTGCGCAGGGCCCGCCGGATGCCGGAGCCGCAGGACGTGATCGCCGAGGTCAACCGCCAACTGGCCCGGTACCGGCCCGAGGTGGCGCTGTACTTCAGTTTCGCCGCGGTGTCCCGGGACTTCATGTACCAGGTCAACATGTGGGTCGAGACGCTGGAACGCCTTGACCGGCGCCCGGTGATCATTCTTCGTGAGCAAGCCTCGTTCCGGCATCTGAGCCGTACGTCGATTCCCGTGGTCTGCGTGCCCAAGGCCGACGACCTGGCCCAGCTGGACCTGACCGACGTGCGAGTCGTCCTCTACCCCGGCAACGCCGGCAAGAACGTGCACATGCTGCGGATCGCCGAGGCCAAGCACGTCTTCATCGGTCACGGCGACAGCGACAAGCTCGCCAGCAGCAACCGTGTCAGCAAGGTGTACGACGAGATCTGGGTGGCCGGACGGGCCGGCCGCGACCGCTACCAGCGAGTGCGCCACGCCATCAGCGACGAGGCCATCGTCGAGGTGGGCCGTCCTCAGTTGACCCCGATCCGCCTGGACGCCGACCGCACTCCGGGCCCGCTGCCCGTCGTCCTGTACGCACCCACCTGGGAAGGCTGGAGCGACGACGACTGTCACACATCCCTGATCCCCATGGGCGTCACCCTGGTGGAAAAGCTCCTCGCGCAGAACATACGCGTCATCTACAAGCCGCACCCGCTCACCGGCCGGCGTTCAGCCGAGGCGGCCGTCGCGGACCAGGCCATCCGGGAGATGCTGAGCGCGGACAACGAGCGGCGGGGCGCCGAGCGGGCCGAACCCGTGATCGCCGTCGCCGAGCCGCGCCTGAAGGAGATCGAGGCCCGGCTCGACGAAATGGCGGGGCGGCACGGAGGCGACCACGCCCAGCAGACCGGCAACGCGCGTATCCCCGACGGCGACGACGAGGCGGAGTGGCACGCCCTCCACACCGAGTGGCACCGCGTCTTCTGGGACAGCCGCGGCCCCGTTCGACACAACGTGATCTCCGGGCGACTGCCGGCCTTGTACGAGTGCTTCAACCAGGCGGACATCCTCATCAGCGACGTCTCCTCAGTGGTCGCCGACTTCGTGGCCAGCCTGAAGCCGTACGTCCTCACCAACGCCCACGACCTGCCCGACGACGAGTTCCGGGCCGCCTACACCACAGCCGGCGGCGCCTATCTGCTCGACCGTGCCTGCGCCCGGCTGCCGGAGATCCTGCGGTCGGTCCGCGCGCCGCGGTACGACCCGATGGCGCCGCACCGCCGTGTCCTCAAGGAGTACGTCCTGGGCCCGGACCATCCCTCCATGGAACGCTTCAACGCCGCAGTCAATGCGCTGACCGCGCAGGCCACAGCAGAAATGGCCGAGAGCCGCACGGACGCACACCGCGCCATCACGATCCCAGCACCGCGGACCGACTCCGACCACACCGCCATGCCAACGAACAACTCGCCGTTGCCGTCGGGCGACTTGGCCGACTCGACCGAGCTGGTCGATCTGACCGACCCCGCCGGGTGAGCAGGTCCCCCGGCCCTGGGCGTCCGCGCTCGCGCTCGCTCTCGGTCCCAAGAGCAAGTTCCCTGACCAGTTCCCTGCCCGCAGCGCGGCGCCTGCCGGCACGATCGCGGCCGTGCCCACCGGCCTGGTGCCGACGGGCGGCTCCGCGTACGAGCCGCTGCGGCCATAACCGGTCCCTACTCACATGGCCGCGCGAGAAGGCCCGCATGCGGCGACAACGGTCCCTCCCAAGACGCGATACGCGCGGCGATCGTCCTCGGCGGTGACACGGACACCGTCGCCGCGGTGACCGGAGGCCTCGTAGAGGCGTACTACGGCCTGGACGCACAGTGGTGGAACGGGGGGCCGGTTCAGACTCTCCGCGGTGGCGTTGTCCGCACTCGTGCGGTGCGCATGTGGTCTTGGCCGTCGCCGACGGGGAGATCCCAGTTCGGCGTCCGCCCGGCCCGGCTGGCCCGTGCGTCCGCGCCGGCCAGCCATCGGTACCCCAGCCATCCGAGCCCGCAGCACCAAGTCGTGCGGCGCTTTGTGCGCTCGCGACAGTCGACGCACGACCCGTTGCACGTTCTCGTCACAGCTCGGCCGCGCCCGTAACACCACCGTCCAGCACCCGCCCCGAGTACCCGGCCCGCCCCGCCACCAGCACTTATACCCAGGGAATGAGGAATCCAGCGCTAGTGCCGCCCGCTCCCCGCCTCCGACGGCGGCCACAGGTCGCCGCTCTCGCACACCCGCGCCCCCATGTTGCGTTCCATCATGCGCAGGGCGGCGTCCGCGAGGTCCGGGTGGATCCGGGCGACGGCGTCGCGCGGGACGGTGACGTCGAAGTGGCGGATGTGGGCGTCGAGGCAGGAGTAGAGGATGCACTGTTCCGTGACCTGGCCGCACAGGACGAGGTGGTCGATGTCCTGCTGCTGGAGCAGGTACGCCAGAGGGGTCTCGAAGAAGATCGAGTGGCGGGCCTTGACGACAAAGAGCGAGGAGTCATGGGGCTTGAGGGGCTCCACCAGTCTCCTGTGCGGTCCGGACAGGGCTTCCTGGAGGAGTTCGCCGTGGTGCGAGCGCCACTCGCCGAAGTTGTCGTTGACGTAGATCACGGTCACGTCGTTGTCGCGGGCCCGGTCCAGCAGGCCCGCCACCACCGGGACCACCGACTCCGCTGAAGGGATCAGCAGGTCGGCGTCCTTGTGATCGTAGGTGTTGATCATGTCGATGACGATCAGCGCACTCTTGCCCATGATGTTCAGACTCCCACCAGCCGCCGCATACCGCAGGCGGTGGGTTCCCCCAGCGTGGCGAGGCATGCACCGGCCGGGCAGGTGGGTGGGTGTCGGGTGCCCTGCCGCCGCTCCGACCGTCTGCGCTCGGGGCCGGTCAGCCGGAAGCGAGCTTCCCGGGGTCGTCCGCCGGGGTGCCGACGCGGGAGCCGGCGTCAGCCGCAGGGGGCAGGTCTACGGGGAACGTGCCGTCGTCGGACACCGTGCGCCCACGGCCACCAGGCCGGCCGCCTGCGCGTGGACCGCATCCTGGACGAGGCCATCCGCCTCTTCGGCCTCTCTCCCCCGCACCGCCATGACGTACATCCACGCCGCGCACCCACACCGCCCTTGTTCTGCCCACGGTGATGACGCGATTCTGGGCGATCCGCGGCACGGACACCCTGGCGGTCGCCGCGTACGTTTACGCGGTCGGCCACGCACGTGGTCCACGCCCCCCGAAGCGAGCCGAGGTGGCCACCTCCACCCCCGCGTCCATCAATACTTGGCTAGCCACACGATTGCTGCTACGTTATTCATGTGGTCAGCCACACTTTCTCTTGAACTTCCCCCGCAGAACTGAGGAGACCCCATGGGTGTGCCATCAGAGGGGGCCATATCGCCTTGGAGGAACGACCCCATGTCCCACAAGAACTCTCAAGTGAAGCCTCCGATCAATCAACGCGTGCTGACCCTCGGCATCACCTCCGATGCGCTTTCGCCGGACGATTTTCCGCCGGGGGTCGCGACGCTCGAGGAGCTGGTCGCCATGAGGAAGCGCAGCTGGGCTGCGCTCCAGGCCACAGGCATCGACGGCGAGGAGGGCTATGTCAGCCTGGACCCCGACGAGGCCGAGGCCGAGCTGCGCCGGCTGTTCGACGGGCGCTCGTTCGGGGTGGTGCTCATCGGCGGCGGCATCAAGAATGTCCCGGAGTACACCGTCCTGTTCGAACGGATCGTCAACGTGCTCATCGACCTCCAGCCCGGCATCCGGTTGAGCTTCAGCTCGCATCCGACGAACGTGCCCGAGGCGCTGCAACGCTGGCTCAAGAGGTCCTGACAACGTCATCTCACGGAGCTAGGCGTTGGACGTGGCGGTGGGTGATCCCGGGCCGACGGCGCCGGCCACGGCCGGGACCTTGTCCAGCAGCGGCAGCAACCGCATAGCGCCGTTGCGGTTTGCGACGGTCGCCGGTCAGCGACACCACGAGCGGGTGCTCCACCTCTTTCCACTGCCCGTCCCAGCAGTAGGCCCCGCAGGTGCACCACCCCTCCCGCATGTGCCGCCCCGCACAGCGGGAGCTCCCACCGCAGAAATGATCAGCCCGATCAGGAGCCACACATGCTTGAAGGATTCGAAGACCGTTATGCCGACGTGAACGGCACCCGGCTCCACTACGTCATCGGCGGCGAAGGCGAGCCGCTGGTCCTCATGGACGGGTTTCCGCGCACCTGGCACGGCCTCCACAAGATCATGACCCCCTTGGCCAAACGCTTCCGCGTCATCGCCGTGGACTACCGCGGTCAGGGAGAGTCGGACAAGCCCGAGGGCGGCTACGACAAGAAGAACATGGCCAAGGACATCTATGAACTGGTCCGCGGCCTGGGCCACGAGCAGGTGAACATCGCCGGTGGTGACATCGGTGCGATGGTCGCCTACAGCTTCGCCGCCAACCATCCGCAGGCCACCAAGAAGCTCGCCCTGTGGGAAGGCGCACCCTTCTCGCAGATGTTCCAGGACTTCGCCAAGCCGTTCCCCGGGCCCGGTGATCTGAACCTGTGGACATACCCGTTGAGCCAGGTCGAGGGACTGCCCGCCAAGCTTCTCGCGGGGCGGTTCCGACACGTGATCGACTGGTCGGCCGAACACCTCGCGCTCCACCCGGAACGGATCAGCGAGGAGAGCCGGGCCATCTACACCCAGGCCTACGACACACCCGAGGCGCTGACCGCGGGCTTCGGCGTATTCCACACCTTCCACCAGGATGTGGCCGACAACGACTCATATCCCCCACTGGAGATGCCCGCCTTGGCTATCGCCCGTCAGGGCGCCGACTTCATGCGGCCCATGATGGAAGGCAAGGCCAACGACATCCGCTACAGCGGCATCGAGGACAGCGGCCACTTCATCGCGGAGGAGCAGCCGGAGGCCCTGGCAGCCGAACTGGAGAAGTTCTTCGGCTGACTCCCCACCCAGTGAGCGGCTTGAGTCGCACGCTCCCAGAGCCGGCAAGCTCGTCACCAGCGTCACTGCCTGTCCGCTCGACCAGGCGGCCACGGCCCAGCAGGTCAGCGACGCCGGGCACGTGCGGGCAAGCTCCTTCTGACCGCCAGCCCGGACCTCGTCGAACGGCTCCGCGCGCGCCGGTGCGCCGCTGAACACCCCCGATCCGGCGACCTTCTACGGCGGCGGAGCGGCCGGCTGCACCGACTACCACCCCACACACCGCCTGAGGAACCGAACCATGCCCACCCCCGAACCCCGCATCCCCACGACTGCCGGCACAGGACCGATGAGCTACGCGATCTTCCAGCTCGCGCGCGCTCACCGCGCCTCCGCCGCCGCCATGCTCCGTGAGAAGGACCTGCACCTCGGACAGGAACTGCTGCTGATGCAACTCCTCGACCGGGACGGCCAGACCCGGTCCGAGCTGCTCGACAGCGTCGGCCTGGACCAGTCCACCGTCTCCAAGTCCCTGCGCCGCATGCAGGACGCCGGTCTGCTCGTCCGTGAGCCGGCCGAACACGACCGGCGCGTCATGGTCGTCCACCTCGCCGACAAGGGCCGGGCGATGCGCGAGCCCCTGGCGGAGATGTGGCGGGCCCTGGAGGAGACCTCCGCACGGGACCTGTCGGCGCAGCAGGCGGAGTCCTTCGTCCGCACCGCCTACGCCATCGCCGACGCGCTCAACAGCCGCGCGCTACCGCGGGAAGAGTCTGAGTAACTCCCCTCGGCCTGCACCCCGGTCTCGGAAATAGCCCGGTGAGCCGAGCCGGCGGATGTGGCGCGCCGCCCAGCTTGAGCGCCCCGGGCCGACGGCACCCACGTACGCGCCACCCCTGCCCCGCCCAGCCCATCCCCCCCCACCCCCCCACCACTGATCTGATGGAAAGTGAGACCCTCATGACCACCACCTCACCCGTCCTCGTCGTCGGCGCGACCGGCTCCCTCGGCGGCAAGGTCGTCGACGAACTGCTCAAGCGCGGCAAGAACGTCCGCGCCCTGGTCCGGCCGGCCACCGACGCGAGCAGGCTCGAAAAGCGGGGTGTCGAGATCGCCCGCGGCGACATGCTCGACGTCGACTCGCTCGTCGCCGCGATGAACGGCGCCGACGCCGTCATCACCACCGCCGCCGGCTACACCCGCGGTGGCAAGAACGCCAACGACATCGACACCATCGGCAACGCCAACCTCGCCGAGGCCGCCCACCGCACCGGCATCCGGCGGTTCGTCCTGACCAGCATCCTCACCAGCGACCAGACGCCCCACGTCCCGCACTTCTGGCACAAGAAGGTCGCCGAGGACAAGCTCGAACAGCTCGGCGTCCCCTTCGTCGCCCTGCGCCCGGGTGCCTTCCTCGACCAGATCGCAACCATGGCGGGCAACCCGCTCGACAAGGGGCGCCTGATCTGGATGGCCAAGGCCACCGTCCCGCTGACCTTCGTCCGCACCTCCGATCTCGCGGCGTACCTGGCAGCCGCCGTCGACGCCCAGGCTGCCGACGGTGAGCGCATCGACATCGGCTGGGACCGTCCGGTCAGCATGCGCGAGGTGGCCGACCTGATGGGCCGCCGGGCCGGAAAGAAGATCAAGGTGTGGGCCGTCCCCACCGTCGTCGTCCGCGCCGCAGGAGCCGTCGTCGGCCGCTTCAACCCGGTGGTCAAGGACATGGCCGCGATGTTCGGCTGGTTCGAGACCGGACGCTACGTCGCCGACACCCGCCGCCAGGAGCAGCTGTTCGGCCCCGTCCCCACGGCCGAGGACACCCTCCGCCGGTACACCGATGAGCTGGGCACGGCACAGCACCGGTGACAGGCCCCTCGTCCCGTTCTCGCCGTCCGGTGGCCTGACCAGGACGCCTCGGGTCCGTCCCTCCTGGCCGAACCACTCCACAACGGTTCCGGCCGAAGCGAACGGGTGACGGGCCGGGCGCTCAGCGCTTCCCCAGCTGTTCTGTCCCGGGATGAGGGGCCCAGTGAAGCCCTGCGATCGCGGGGGCTTCACCCGGTGTCCCCCATTGACAACCAGATGTCCGCAACCGACTGAGCGATTCGCCGGATGTCGACGGAAGATCGAGAGGTGCTGCGGCGACCACCTCGCCCCGGGGCCGCAGCATGGCGAATGCCGAATGGCGAACCTGCGGGCCGTACACGATGAGCAAGGAACTGGCATGGACAAACGTGCAGCATCCGCAGGCGCCGCCTCTGCGACGATGCGAGCGGTCGTCGTCTCTCAGCCCGGCGGCCTGGATGCCCTTCAGGTCACCACGGTGCCGATGCCCGAGCCGCAGCCCGGATGGGTGCGCATCAAGGTGAAGGCGTTCGGCGTCAACGAGTCCGAGGTCACCACCCGCAAGGGCGAGTCGGACCCGGAGGTCACCTACCCGCGGATCCCCGGCATCGAGGCCGTCGGCGTGGTCGACCAGGCCGACGAGGACAACGGGCTGTGCCCGGGGCAGCAGGTGGCGACCATGATGGGCGGCATGGGCCGGTCCTTCGACGGCTCGTACGCGCAGTACGTGACCGTCCCCGCGGGACAGGTCATCCCGTTCGAGACGGGCCTCCCGTGGGAAGTGGCCGGCGCGCTGCCGGAGATGTTCCAGACCGCCTACGGATCGCTGACCACCGGCCTGGACCTCAAGGCCGGCCAGACGCTGCTGATCCGCGGCGGCACCTCCACGGTGGGGCTGAGCGCGGCCACGATCGCGAAGGACCTCGGAGCCACCGTGCTGTCCACCACCCGCAGCCCGGCGAGGGCCGGGGAACTGCGGGCCGTGGGCGTCGACCATCCTCTGGTCGACGATGGCGCCATCGCCGACCAGGTGCGCGAGCTGATGCCGGACGGCGTCGACGCCGTACTGGAACTGGTGGGCTGCTCGGTCCTCGCCGACACCTTCCGCACCGTCCGCCGACACGGCACCGTCTGCTTCACCGGAGCCCTGGCGGGCCAGTGGACGATCCCCGACTTCACCCCGTTCATGATCCCCAGTGGGGTGCGGCTGACCAGCTACGCGGGCGGGGCCACCGACCTGCCCGCGCAGGTGTTCCAGCAGCAATTGCGAGCCATCTCCACCGGGCGGCTCAAGGCCCCGGTCGCGAAGGTCCACCACGGCCTGGAGCAGGTTCGCGATGCCCAGGCCGATGTCGAGGCCGGCACGACGCCGGGCAAGCACGTGGTGCTGCTCGACGACTGAGAATCACACCCATCCGCGCCGGCCGGAGCCGGCTGGCGGCGGCACGCACGAAACGGAGACTGTCATGGGCGTCAACAAGGAAGAAATCAGCAGGACCATCCTGGAACTGGAGAAGTCCTTCAACGAGCGGTGGAGCGTCGGCGACAACCGCGGCTACCTCGACGCGTTCGCCGACGAGGTCAGCTATGTCGACCCGATCCTCGAGAACATCCTGGTCGGCCGGGACAAGGTCATCGCATGGATCGACTCCATCTACTCCAACCCGCACATCGTGCGCAACGAGTACCTCAACCCGCAGGTTCACGTCAGCGACAGCGGTGACTTCGCTGTCCTGGCGTACAACCTGAACACCTACGTTCTCGACGAGAACGGCAAGGACAAGCAGCTGCGCGCCTGGAACGCCACCCACGGTTACCGCCTCATCGACAACCAGTGGCGCATCGCGCACTCCAACTGGGCGTTCTCCCAGACCGTGACGGAAGAGATCGCTTCCTGACCGGGAGACCCGAAGCAACGCCCCCGGGTACCAGCGTGCTCAGGTAAAAGGTAAAAGGACCGACCGGTGAGCAAGGCCGTCAAGGAGGCCGCCGGCCCGGCCCGGCCCCCTGCTCCGGACGCGATCAAGGCCGTGGCGGCCGTGGCGGCCGTGGGGATGCCCGCTTGTGCCGCGCCCGCCTCACATGCCGGTCCTGGCTTCGCGGGCCGCGAAGGCGGCCGGGGTGAGACCGGTGTGGCCACGGAAGAAGCGGCCGAAGTTCGCGGGATCGGTGAACCCGAGATGGACGGCCACAGTCCGGGCGTCCCAACCGCCCCCTCCCAGCAGGCGCCGGGCTTCGAGCAGCCGCCGCTCGTCGATGACCTCACGCACCCCCTTGCCGGTGGCGTCCCGGGCCGCGCGGCTGAGGGTACGGACCGAACAGCCGAGCAGCCCGGCATAGTCCGCGGCCCGGTGCAGTTCCCGGAAGTGCAGCTCCAGGGCGTCCACGAACCGTGCGTACGTGACCCTGCGGCCCGTGCCGCCCGCCAACGCGCCGGTGGAGGTGACATCCGGGGAATTGGCAAGGCGCAGCAACAGCGATTCGAGCAGGCTGCGCCGCAGGGCGTGGTGGACATCGAGCCGGCGGCGCCCCAGTGCACGGTGCTCGTCCAGGAGCTGGAGCGCCGTCTGGCTCAGCCAGGCCGCGTCATCGGGGTGCGGGCTGAGAACGGCAGGGGCCTCGTGCGCGGTGAGCGGGGCCAGCAGGCGGGCGGCGTCGGACGTCAGCACGCCGGGCTCGAACAGGATGAACGGGCCGCGGGCGGCGCCCGGCGGATGCCAGCACTGCGCGTGCCCGGGACGCACCCACAGCCACTGGCCGCGGGCAACGGTCCGCGTGACGTGGTCGACATCGTGGAGCAGCTCACCCTCGGTGACGAGGATCAGGTAGTGGAAAGTGGCGCGGCCCGGACGGGGCGGATTCCACGGCCAGTCGTCGTGCTCGGCGAAGAAGTCCTCGACGGTGCTCACCTCAAGGCCGTACGGAGTGCCGACCGGGGGCTGGAAACCGTACAGCGGAACCGCGGCCTGAACGGCCTGCCCGCTGCGTCCGACGCGTGGAGACCGCCTGGGCTGTCGCTTGCTGACCATCACATGTCCGCAGTTTACCGTCCGTTGCGCCCGCGTCGCTGGAAAGGATGGGACGTGCCGTCCGCGTCCGTGGCCGACGCCCCAGCCCGCCGCCACCACCACCACCACCACCTGAGAAAGGAAACACCCATGAACGGATCGACCCTGCAGACGTTCGCCGCCCAGTGCGCGGAGGAACTTCCCGGAGCGCAGCTGGAGCATCCCTTCGGCCCGGACTGGGAGGTCTTCAAGGTACGGGGCAAGGTGTTCATGCTGATGACCGAGGTCCCCGGGCGCCCCATCGTGATCCTCAAGGCGGACCCCGATGAGGCCCGCGCGCTCCGGGAACACAACAGCCACATCACCCCCGGCTACCACATGAACAAGAAACACTGGATCACGCTGGAGGGCGGGACAGGCGTCGACAAGAAGCTCGCCAGGGAACTCGTCACCGACTCCTACCTGCTCGTCGTCGCCCACCTGCCCAAGGCCGAGCAACCCGTCGATCCCCACACCTACGGCACCAGCACGCAGGCGGCCCGGTGAGCGCGGCCGGGCCGTCCCAGGATCCGCAGCACCGTGGCTCCGGGGCAGCACCGTCAGCTGCCCGATCGTCTGCATTCCCCACGACCATGCCCAGGCTGACCAGAGCAGCCGTCTGAAGCCCAGCCACTGCGCCGGACCGACCGGGCCGGCACCGAACAGCCAGAGGGCGACGCCTACTTGGGCGACGGATACCGACGATGCCAACGACTGGGCGAGCGGGGGTACACCGCTCGATCACCTCCATGAGCTCCCCGAGCCCTTCACATCCTGGGCTGCCTAGCTGCGACCCGCTTCAGTTGCTCGTCGTGGCATCCGGCCCCGGGTCGGCGGGCTCCGGGGACCGATGCGGAAGCGCACTTCCGCCCGGTCAGGTCAGGTCAGGTCAGGTCAGGTCTAGTCGGGCCGGGCCGGGCCGGGTCGCGTCGGAGAAGTCCACCCGGACGGCGAGTCCGCCGGCGGGATCGGCGGTGGGGGTGATCGCCCCGCCGTGGGCCCTGGCGATGGAGTCGACGATGGACAGGCCCAGGCCCAGGCTCCGCACGAGGAGCCTGACGGTGCGCGAGACGGACGCCGCGCACCGCACCCCGAGGAGCCCGCCCACACCGCGACGAGAGAGCCGGGCCGTCCGGCCCTGACGACGGATCCCTGCGCACCCCGGTCCCGCACCCCCCGCCCTGCATAGAGCCGAAAGACGGCCGGCGGCGCTGCAGTCCCTGCGACGCCTCTGGGACTCCGGACCGGGATCGGACTGTTCACAGCCGTCCCGTCCCGGGGTTACAGCTGCGCGAAGGCAACGTCGACGGCGGAGTGGCGCGTACGCCCGCGCGGGGCGGGAAGGGCGCGTACTCGGTCTTGCCCCGGTACCGTCCGTCGACCGGCGTCGGTGCCGGGCTTGGCGTCAGTGCCGCTGCTGGGCGGCCATCCACTGCCAGATGTGGGTTCCGTCGATGCTGGGGTCGTTGCGGGCGACGTAGATCCACGACCAGTGGCCGTTGAACCGGTAACCGTCCCAGGTGACGTGGTCGTAGAGCGTCATCAGCGAGCCGGGGATGAGGTCGTGCGCATGGACGGTGTTGGCCTGCGGGTCCACGGTGGGGTCGTCCCGGGAGGCAACGAGCCAACTGGGGGTGCTGATCTTGGCCAGCTCGCCGTCGGGGATCAGCGGTGCGCCTCCGGACGGGAAGGACGTGACGACGCCGCAGATCGGCACCGAAGCGGCGAACAAGGCGGGATAGACACTGGTCATCTTCATGCTCATGTAGCCGCCGTTGCTGCAGCCGGCCACGTGGATCCGGTCAGGGTCGATGCGGTTCCTGCGCGTGACGTCGCCGATGATCTCGTGGATGAGGGGCGCGAAGCGGGGGCCGTCCTGCATCCAGGCGGAGGTGCTCTGCGGGACCAGCACGTAGGCGCCGTCGAAGATGCTCTGCGCCTGGTGGGTGGCGAAGCCCAGGGCGCCGCGGTTGGCTCGGAGCGTGGTCTCGTTGTCGTAGTAGTTGTCGGGTAATGAGGCGCCCTCACCCCCACCGTGCAGCCAGACGATCAGCGGGTGCTTGCCCCGCCGGGAGGGACGGGAGCCGGTGGGCGAGTACAGCCGGTACTTCATTCCCGAGCCGGAGATGTGCGAGCTGAACGCGTCGACCTCGGGGTTCGAAGGTCGACGGCCCTGCACGAAGTCGGTGATGGTGATCGAGCGGCGACCACGTGAGACGATCGGGGCGTTCTGAGTGAGGGTGTAGTCGAGGTCGAGCAGCACGTTGCGGCCCCTGCCCGCGATGTAGCCGAGCGTGCTGCCGCCGGTCCGGCCCTCACCGTGGCTCAGGTCGAGCACGGTGTCGCCGCGGTGGTCGAGTCGGACGGCGGTCACCGTGCGGTCGAGGTCGTACTCGCCGAAGATGACGTCACCGTCGGCGATGGGGACAGGACTGGTGGCCTTGGCGTGCACGCTGAAGGTTCCGGTGGTCAGACTGGCCGGGTCGATCGGGCCGAGCCGGGCTGTGCTGAGGGTGATCGACGTGATCTGCTCACCACCGTCGAGCACCCGCCCGTTCAAGGTGAATCTCACGCTGGTGGTTGCGTGGCCGTGGGCGGACGCGGTGGTGCCGGGCAGGGACAGCCCGGCGGCAGTGCCCGCGCCGACAGCGAGAACGGTGCGACGGCTGATCGGTGTTGCCATGCGGACTCCTTTGTGGTGGAGAGGCTTCGTACGGCCTTCTGCCGGCACCCGGTGGGACGCGATGCCGTGGCCGCAGACCCGCCTCAGGGCGCCGACCGGTTCGTCCGTCGCCTTCCCAGGCGGTGATCGGGCGCGTCCCCCCGGGGTTCCGCCGCGTGCTGGGGCAGGACGGCGTTCGCCTGTTCCGGGGCGTGCGGACGGGGTCGGGTGGGCATCGCGTAAGCGGGTGTCAGCCCGCCGAACCTCGGGGGACGACGCCGCGACCGAGGTTGCGGCGGCCACGGTTGCCGGTCTGTTCCGGGCGTGTCGCGAAGGGAGTTCACCGACAGCGTCCTCTCGGTCAGCGTCCGGCCAGGAGTCGGACACGTGAGGAGGCTATGGAGCACCTTTTGGACCGTCAATGACTGAAGCGGCTTCTGGTCCCGAAGTTTCGCGTGGACCAACGATCGAGCTGGTGAAGTGCGGTCGCCATGTCAGCCGCATTTCAAGGAACTGGGACTCGCTGCTTGCGGCGCTTGGAATGCCTCGCGTCAGGCAAGCCACACCGCGGCATCCGTTGCCCAGACCGGACGGGACCGCCGGCACGACGCGCTCATTCCGCCGCGCTGGCGGAAAACAGTGCAGTCCCGTCCGCGGGTTTGTCGAAGACGTACGCCGTGTAGCGCGTGACGCGCTCGATGGCCCGGTGGGCTCGGACGACGGCGATGACCTCGTCCCAGTCCTGTGCGTCGAGAGTTCTCAGGCCCGGCCATCGCAGGCACAGGGCCTGTCGGCCTGTCCGGGTGGACGCGGTGGCGGCGAACAGGGCACAGAGCTGGGCTGCCCGATGGAGGACGGGAGTGGTCCAGTCCAGGATCCGGTGCGTGGTGAAGCCGGCGGCGGAAGCCATCAGCGGGTACCGCTCGTAGGGTTCGATGTCGTCGAAGTGCCAGGTCGCGCGTACCAGACCGTCCGGGTCGAAGGTTTCGATGGGCTGATCCGTGCGGGAGGTGACGTCCACGAGGACGAGCCGGCCTCCTGGGCGGAGCAGCCGGAAGCTTTCACTCAGGAATGACCTACGGCCCTCGTGGCCGAAGTGGAAGGCGGCCTCCAGGCAGTGCACCCGGTCGAAGGAACCGTCGCTCAGCGGCATCTGCGCGGCTTGCCCCGGCAGGGCGGTGGCGTCGGCGACGGCGAACCGCGCGCCGGAACGGCCGCCGAACCGGTGACGCGCCTGGTCGATCTGCGCGGGCTGGATGTCCACCCCCAGCGCCCGGCATCCCGAGGCGCCCAACCGTGCCGTGGTGTCACCGCGACCGCATCCGGCATCCAGGACGAGCTGTCCGGGCCGGGCGTCCAGCAGCGCCAGCGACCGGCGGGCCAGCCGGCGCTGGAAGGGCACCGGCCCGGTCAGGGCCGCGAACGGCAGGGTGGGCGGCGTGAAGTAGCCGATGTTGGCCAGGCTGTCCCAACCGAGGTGGCGCAACACCCGGAAGAGCACACTGTCGTCGTTGTACGCACTCGCGATGTCCCCGCTGTCACCCATCCCGCGTCCTTCGCTTCCCATGGGCACCCATGTGTGGCCCGCTACCCGTGTCGCCGCTCCCGACCCGCACCTACACTGGGCCCATAAGGGCCATTCATGACATACCGGAACCGCCATGCGCTATCAGCGGATGCTCGTACCGGGCCTCGCCCTGGTCCTCGTCATGATGCCCGTGATCTCCGCGCGGGCACAGGGTGAGGACGTCCCGCGCGGCCCCACGTTCGCCGCGCGCGCTCTGCAGGCGCTGATCGACGGTATCCAGTTCGGTCATCGCGATCACATCGGTCGGACTCTCCTTGGTCTTCGGCACCATTCACTTGATCAACTTCGCGCACGGTGAGTTCGTCACGATCGGCGCCACCTTCGCGTTCTTCCTCAACGTCTCCCCCGCCGGTCCGGGCTGGCACCTGATTCCCGCCGCCCTCGCCGCGGTGGTCTTCGGCGCTCTGCTGGGCGGAGCCGTCGATCGCGGCATCTGGCGCCCGCTGCGGGCCCGGGGCACCGGGCTGATCAACATGTTCATCGTCACCATCGGGCTCGCTGGTGCTGCGCCACGTCGTACTCGTGCTGTACGGAACCCGGTCCGCCTCCTACGCCCAGTACGACATCCAGAGCACGATCGGCCTCGGGCCCGCCGGCATCACCCCGCGGGACCTCACGGTCACCCTCCTCGCCGTGCTGGTGCTGCTCGCCATCGCCGCGCTCCTGCAGAGGACGCGGATCGGCACGGCCGTCCGGGCCGTCTCCGCCAACCGTGACCTCGCGGAGGCGTCGGGCATCGATGTGCGGCGGGTGGTGCTGTTCGTGTGGATGCTCGGCGGCGGACTGGCCGCGCTCGGCGGGGTCTTCTTCGGCCTGGTCGAGATCGTCACCTGGGACATGGGCTTCAAACTCCTGCTGCTCATGTTCGCGGGGATCGTCCTGGGCGGTCTCGGCTCCGCCTACGGGGCGATGGCCGGCAGCCTCGTCATCGGCGTCGTCGCCCAGATGTCCACCCTGTGGTTCCCGGTCGACCTGCAGTACGGGTGGGCGCTGCACGCGCTCAGCCCCATCGAGCCGGGCACCTACGGCGTGTGGCTCGTGAGGTTCAGCTCCCGCGACCTCTGGGTGATGATCGCCGGATGGGCGCTGGTGCTCGTGGTCGGATGTCTGCTCGCCCTGCTGATCCACGGTCCGTGGGGCCGTGTCATCCGGTCGATCCGTGAGGACGAGGTCGCCGCGCGCAGCCTCGGCAGGAACGTCTACGCGTACAAGTTCGCGCGCCGACGGTCGTCTGGTGGCCGAGGGCCCGCCGCACACGATCGGCCGGAACGCCGCCGTCGTGGACGCCTACCTGGGCAAGCGGCACGACGAGCCGGAGACGACCGAGGACCAGAGCGGGGAGAAGGGCAAGGAGGAGTAGCGATGTCCGCCGAGGAGCAGGCACCGGTGCTGGCGGCCGACGACATCGTCGCCGGTTACGTCCCCCGGTGTCGACGTGCTGCGCGGATGCAGCGTCGAGGTGCGGCCGGGCGAGGTGATCGGCGTGATCGGCCCCAACGGCGCCGGCAAGTCGACACTGGTCAAGGCCGTCTTCGGGCTGCTGCGGGTGCGCGGCGGAACCGTACGGCTGCGCGGCCAGGACGTGACCGGCCGGCCCGCGCACGAGCTGGTCCGGCGGGGCGTGGGCTACGTACCGCAGCTGCAGAACGTGTTTCCCACGCTGACCGTCGAGGAGAACCTGCGGATGGGGGCCTATCTGCGGCCCAGGGACCACGCGCGGCGGGTCACGGCGGTCGAGGAACTCTTTCCCGTGCTGGCCGACCGCCGCAAGCAGAAGGCCGGTGCGATGTCCGGCGGCGAACGCCAGATGCTCGCGATGGCCCGCGCCCTGATGACGGAGTCCCAGCTGCTGCTGCTCGACGAGCCGTCAGCCGGCCTGTCACCGCTCCACCAGGATCACGTCTTCGACCGGTGCAGGACGATCAACAGCGCGGGCGTCGCCATGCTCATGATTGAGCCCGGAAAGTATGAAATGTGGACCTTTGCGAGTATCGCACTTCTCACCGCGCTCCTGCCCCCGGGGTGGTCGGCCAGGGTGATGCCGACGGTGACGCGTTCGCCGGCCGCCGCGGGGCGCCTCGAAGGCTCCCGCTGCCGACTCCCGCCTGGAGCGATCACGCGGCACTCTCCGCCACCGTGCCGTCGGGGCCGCCCGGACGCCTGGCCGGGCGGCCCCGACGGAGACCGTGGGGGTCTCTAGCAGGTCGGGGAGTCCATGATCCGGATCCTGTTCACCACCCAGTCGTTGTTGTCCATCCAGTTGTTCGGGTACAGGCAGCGCGTCTGGCCGTTCGTGTAGTACAGGAGCGCGCCGTCGTCGTTGCGGGAGTTGAACACCCACTCGGAGTTGTAGCTGCGGGATCCGAGGTTCTGGGGAGCGCTGGTGATGTCCTGGTAGGCCGCGGTCGGCACACCCGCTGCCCAGTCGGCGTCGGTGAGGTAGAAGCAGACGCGCGGCCAGACACACCCGTTGTAGGTGTCGGCCGAGGCGCTGGGAGCCGTGGCCAGGCCGGCGGCGGCGATCGAGGCGGCCGCCGCGCCGATGACGGCGAGCCGTTTGATGAGGGTCACGAGATTCCTCCAGGGAATGCCGGGATCACGATGGTGGGGATGGCGCACGGTGTCCTGGGCCGGTCAGAACACGCAGTAGTCCAGGGCGGGGATGGGTTCGTAGTTGCCGCCGCCGGAGACTTTGGTGGCGGGGAACCAGCCCCAGCCGCCCTCGGAGTAGCCCACGTCGCCTTGAGTCCACAGCCACCAGTTGTTGCGGGCGTTGCCGACCGGCGGGTTCTCCCAGCTGAGCTGGGCCTGGCATGCGAACCAGTTGTCGCCCGCGTACAGATAGCCGCTGTTGATGGTCGGGGACGACTGATTCGCCCGGACGACGTTGCCTGCCTGGTAGTTGTGGCAGTACTGCGTTGTGAAGGTGTGGCCGTAGTAGTCCGTGACCGTCGGACCGGTGCCCCAGCAACCCGCGGCTGCCGATGCCGGCGCGGTGGCACCGGCCCCCCTCGGTGTCGGGAACCGGGCGTCCGACGCTGTCGCCGGGCCCGTCGAGAGAGCGACGGCGGCCGCGGTGGCACCCAGTGCGGCGAGCATCGTCCGCAGTGTTCTGCGCTTGGAGTGCTGCATGTGCGTCCCCCTGCTTCTGGTCTGGATCGGTGCTGCCAGATGTAGCCGCTCGCGGATTGTTCGTGTTCGGAGCCTGGTGTCGAACAAACAAGTCCTGAAAAATGCGACCAGCCGCGCGAGCTGCGACACGGTGGCAACGGGGATGCACGGGGAGCTGCGGGAACATCGGGGAGGTGCGGCGATGCCGCGCAGAGAGCGACCGCTGGATCCGGAGGAGGGTCCGTTAGCCGAGTTCGCCGCGGGATTGCGGCAGTTGAGGCGGAAGGCGGGGAATCCGCCGTACCGCAGGCTGGCGGAACGGGCGCACTACTCGATCTCGACCCTGTCCTCCGCCGCCTCCGGGCACCGGCTGCCGACGCTGGCGGTGACGCTGGCCTACGTGCGGGCCTGTGACGGGGACACTGCGCGGTGGCGCGAACGGTGGCGGGAGGTCGCGCGACTGCTGGGGGAGGCGGATCCGGAGTCCGGGGCGGGGGGCGAGGTCGGAGCGGCTCCTCCGTACGCGGGGCTGCGGTCCTTCCGGGAGCAGGACTGCGAGTGGTTCTTCGGGCGGGAGCGGCTGCTGGAGGAGCTGGCCGGGCGGCTGGAGCGGCAGCGGTTCGTGGTGGTGATGGGGGCCTCGGGATCCGGCAAGTCGTCGCTGCTGCGGGCCGGGCTGGTGCCACGGCTGAAGGAGGCG
The DNA here is from genome assembly GCF_053591515.1 of Streptomyces sp. NPDC003011. NCBI lineage: Bacteria > Bacillati > Actinomycetota > Actinomycetes > Kitasatosporales > Streptomycetaceae > Streptomyces > Streptomyces sp. NPDC003011. The sequence goes on along the minus strand of NZ_JBSFTY010000010.1, from coordinate 56,570 downwards.
GCGGCCACGACCGTGGTCGTACTGACGCCTGGGGAGCGGCCGTTGGAGGAGTGCGCCGTGCGGTTGGGGGCGATCGCGCACCTCATGCCGGGTGCCCTGTACGGGGAGTTCAGCGACGACCCGGAGAATCTCGGGCGCGTGGTGCGGCAGATCACCGCCCGGTCAGGTGCCGCCGACGGCGAACTCGTCCTGGTCGTCGACCAGTTCGAGGAGACCTTCACCCTCTGCCAGGACTTGGGCGAACGCGACCGTTTCATCGCGGCTCTCGTCCTGGCCGCCTCGGACGCCGGTGGCCGATGTCGCGTCGCCCTGGGAGCACGTGCCGACTTCTACGCGCACTGCACCCACCACGCGCTCCTGGTGGAGGCGATGCGCGACGCGCAGGTGCCCGTCGGGCCGATGAACCTGGACGAGTTGCGTCGCGCCGTGGTGCAGCCCGCCCAGCGGGCCGGGCTGACCGTCGAGAGCGCGCTGCTGACGACGCTCGTCGCGCAGGCGCACGGCCAGGCCGGCGTGTTGCCGCTGCTGTCGCACGCCCTGCTGCAGACCTGGCGGCGACGGCGGGGCAACGCGCTGACGCTGGACGCGTTCGAGGCGGCGGGCGGCCTGGAGGGCGCCCTCGCGCGCACCGCCGAGGAGTTCTACCAGGAGTTGGACGCGGGGCGGCAGAAGCTCGCACGGCAGGTGTTCGTACGGCTCACCGCTCTCGGGGACGGGACGGAGGACACCCGGCGCCCGGCCCGCCTGGAGGAGCTGGACGGGCTGGCCGGGGCCGGTCACGCGGAGATCCGTGCCGTACTGGACCTGGCGGCCGGCGCGCGGCTGCTGACCCTGGACCGCGAGCGCGTCGAGTTGGCCCATGAGGCGCTGATCCGATGCTGGCCCCGGCTGCACGGCTGGCTGACCGAGGACCGCGAGGCGACCCGGACCGCGCGCCACCTCACCGACGCGGCACAGACCTGGGGCTCGCTGGCGCGGGAGCCCGGCGCGCTGTACCGCGGCACCCGCCTCGCCCTGGCCGCCGCGCTCGACCGTACGGCAATGTCCGCGCAGGAACGGGAATTCCTCGACGCCGGTCTCGCCGCGCGGGAGGCGGAACACGCGGCGGTGCGGCGCCGTGCCCGGCTGGGGCGCCTGGGCGTGGGACTGCTGAGCGTCCTGCTCGTGCTGACCACCACGACCGCGGCCCTCGCTGTACGGGCGCAGCGGGCGGCGGACCGGCAGCGCGACGTCGCCGGATCCCAGCGGGTCGCTGAACAGGCCGCAGCGCTGCGGCCGGTCAACCCGGCTCTGGCCGCCCAGCTGAGCCTGAGCGCCTACCGGCTGTCCCCCACTCCGGAGGCACGCGGCAGCGTACTGAGCACCTTCGCCACTCCGTACGCCACCCAGCTGACCGGCCGGCCCGGCATCGTCACCGCGCTGGCGTTCAGCGCCGACGGCCGCGTCCTGGTCACCGGCGATGCCGATCGGACCGTGCGATTGCGGCGGGTGCCCGATCCGCACCGGCCGGCCGAGCCGGTCACGCTGGGCCGCCTCGGCGGCACCGCACGCACGGTCGCCCTCAGCCCCGACGGGCGGCTGCTGGCCGCCGGGGGCGAGGACGGGACGATCGGGGTCTGGGACATCGGCGACGTACGGCGATCCCGGCTGGCGGCGCGGCTGCCGGGCGGCGCCGGTCCGGTCGTCGGGGTGGGATTCGCCCCCGACGGACGTACCCTCAAGGCCGCCGCTCGTGACGGGATCCGGGTGTGGCGGCTGTCGGACCTCCGCCGGCCACGCGCCCTCGTCACGCTGGACGCCGGCGCCGATGTCACCGCGGTGGCGTTCCACACGGACGGGCGAACGGTGGCCACCGGGCACGGGGACGGGGCGGTGCGACTGTGGGAGTCGGCCACGTCGGACGGGCGGCCGCGGCGACTGTCGGCTGTGCCTGGACACACCGGCGCGACCGCCCGGACCGCCGAGTCCGGCGGGGCCGACGGGACCGACCAGGCCGGCCCGACCGGCCACACCGGCCACACCGGCCACACCGGCCAGGTGAACGCGGTGGCGTTCGCCCCCTCTGGACGTCAACTCGCCACCGGGGGCGCCGATTTCACCGTACGGCTGTGGGACGTGGCCCGCCCGGACCGGCCCCGCCGGACTCAGACGCTCACCTCGCACACCGACGCCGTCAACGCCGTCGCCTTCAGCCCCGACGGACGTCAACTGGCCTCTGGCAGCACCGACGGCACCGTACGGCGGTGGGACGTGAGCCCCGCCGGTTCCGCGAGCGAGGCGGCGGCCCTCATAGGACACACCGGAGGTGTCAGGGCGTTGGCCTTCGGCCCGGGGGGACGCACGCTGGTCAGCGGCAGCGAGGACCAGAGCACCCGTCTCTGGGACCTGCCCGGCCCCGCCCTCACCGGCCACACCAGCTCGCTCTACTCGGTCGCCTTCAGCCCCGGCGGACGGCTGCTCGCCACCGCCGGCTACGACCGCACCGTGCGTCTGTGGAACCTCGCCGACCGCCGCCGCCCACGCCAGCTGTCCCTGCTCGCCGGCCACACCGGGCCCGTCAACTCGGTCGCCTTCAGCCCCGACGGCCGCACCCTGGCCAGCGCCAGCGCCGACGGAACCCTCCGTCTGTGGGCCCTGGGAGCGGCAGGCCGCACCCGCCCGCTGAAGGCGGTCCCCGCCAGGATCGGCCACGTCAACACGCTCGCGTTCAGTCCCGACGGGCGCACCCTGGCCACGGGCGGTGAGCAGGGCACCGTACGTCTGTGGAACACGCCGGACGTACGCCGTCCTCGCCCGCTGTCCGCCCTGCGGCTGACCGGCGCGGTGGACTCCGTGGCCTTCGCCCCCGACGGCCGCACCCTGGCCGTGGCCAGCCGGAACCGCACGGCCACCCTGTGGGACGTCACCCGCCGACGGAACCCGGCCCGTCTGTCGGTCCTCGGGGGCCACACCGGCGCGGTGAAGTCGGTCGCCTTCACGCCCGACGGGCGCGCCCTGGCCACCGGCAGCGAGGACCGCACCGTAGGCCTCTGGAACCTCGACGACCCCCGCCATCCACTCCTGCGCAGCCGCCTCACCGGCTACACCGACGGCGTCATGTCCGTCGCCTTCGGCCCGCGCGGCCGGCAGCTCGCCGCCGCGAGTTCGGACAAGAAGGTGCGGCTGTACGAGCTGACAGCCGACGGCGAGGCCCGGGAACCGGCGCTGTTGACCGGCCACACCAAGGCGGTGGACACCCTCGCCTTCAGTCCGGACGGCCGCACCCTGGCCACCGGCAGCGAGGACTGGACCGCCCTGCTCTGGGACCCCGACCTCGACCGCGTCGCCGCCCGGATCTGCGACACGGTCTTCCCCGCGATCGTCCGCGCCGAATGGCGGCAGTACTTCCCTCAGTGGAAGTACGGGCCACCGTGCGGGCGTTGACGGCGACTCACGTTCGGCAGACCGAGCTTTTGGCGGCACTCAGCCCTGAGTCGGTCACATGATCGGCGTCCGGCCGACGCACGCATGGCCGTACTCGCCGTGCACGCCTCGGGCCATGACTGCGCCCATGCGAACCGTCTGTTGTTCCGCCGCCGGTGGTCGTGCCGCCGCCGGTCAGGAGTCACGCGATGAGCGAGCGGCTCGTGGGCGCCAGTCGCAGTGTCCGGGGGGCTGCGGTCTGTTCCCGCTCGATGCCCGGCAGGATCTCGTCCCGTGCGAGGGGGTGGGCCCGCACCTCGGCCAGGTGCTGGTCACGCGCGCGCTCGTGGGGGTGGGAGGTGACGACCGCGGCGACGTTCTCTCCGGTGCGGACCGGCAGCCTCGGGAAGGTGTTGGGCGCTGTCTCGGTGGCCAGGACGGCGAGCGGCGCGGTTCCCATGTCGTGGAGCACGGGGAGCAGACCGTCCCGGATCAGCGTGATGCCGTCGTGCCGTCCGGGAGGGAAGGACCATAGGGTGACGGTCACGCATCGGTCCGGTTCCGGAGCACCGGCCCGGGGGCGCTCGGAGGGGCGGCCGAAGAAGTCGCTCCCGGCGGACAGGGGTCGCAGCAACAGGACGTCATCGGAGTCGAGCATGGCGGCATTCGCCCGGGGGCCGTGCTCGGCCCAGACGGGTCCGTCGTAGAAGGCCGTCAGCGCGCGGCGCCGTCCCTCCATGTCCCCGAACCCGCGCAGCCAGACGAAGCGGTCCGGATCGTCGAGGTCCCGGAACTGGCCGAGCACGGCCATCCCGGCCTCTTCCTGAGTCTCCACCAGCTCCCGGTCGAACAGCGCGATGAACCCGTCGCGCCGGCCGGGACGCAGCGTGTACTGGCGGAGCTCGATCACAGCGGGGCGGCCGACGGGATCGGTTCGGGGCACGGCGGACTCCTGTTCGGTGCTTTTGTCCGGGCATGAGGTCGGCTCGTTCGGTGGGAGCCGGACCTGGATCGACGCTAAGGGAACCGTGTGTCAGGTGCTGTCAGGGTTTTCGGAGGAGAATCGCGCCCATGTCTGCCGGTCGCCTGCTGTCACTGCTGCTGTTACTGCAATCCCGTGGCCGCATGCCCGCGCGAGGGATCGCCGACGAGCTGGGGGTGTCCGTGCGGACCGCCTACCGTGACCTGGCACGCCTGCAGGCCGCCGGGGTCCCGGTGTACGCGGAGGCGGGCCGCGCGGGCGGCTATCAGCTGCTCGATGGCTATCGCACCCGCCTGACCGGGATGAGCGAGGGTGAGGCCCGGGCACTGGTCTTCGCCTCACTGCCCGGGCCCGCCGCCGACCTGGGCCTGGCGGCGGAGGTGACGGCGGCACGGCTGAAACTGATGACCGCGCTGCCGGCGAGACTGCGTGACGAGGCGGCGCGGACCGCGGCGGTGTTCCACCTGGACGCTCCCGGCTGGTATCGGGAGCCCGAACAGACGCCGCATCTGCGCCTGTTCGTCGACGCGGTGCTCACCCGGCGGGCGGTGGACGTGCGCTATCGCCGCTGGCGCGCGCCGCAGGAGGTGCATCGCCGCCTTCTCCCCTACGGTCTGGTGCTCAAATCCGGTGTCTGGTATCTCGTGGCCGCCGCGGAGAGCCAGATCGCGACCTACCGTGCCGCCCAGGTCCTGGACGCGGTGCTGAGCGACGAGCGGTTCGAGCGGCCGCAGGGCTTCGACCTGGGCGCGTACTGGACGTCCTACCTCGACGATTTCCACACACGCCGCTACACCGGCACAGCCACCGTCCGCCTGTCCCCGCGAGGACGCCGACGCCTGCCCGACAACGTCCCCCCGGAGGTGGTGCGGGCAGTCGACTCCACCGCGACCGCCGTCGGCGACGACGGGTGGATCGAGGCCGTCATCCCGACGGAGAGCACCGATCACGCCTGCGGCGAGCTGCTGCGGCTCGGTATCGACGTGGAGGTCGTCGCACCGGCCGAGCTGCGCCGAGCCATGGCCGCCACCGTGGGCGTACTCGCCCGGGCCTACGGACTCCACTGACGCCGGGCCGCGCATACGGAACGGGTGCACCGGCGGTGGCGTGGCCGCGCGGCGTGGAGTCCGTGCGGGCGTCAGGGGTGGGAGGATCCAGATCCTGGCGCCCTCGTGACCGGCGGGTGGCCGTCGCGCGTGATCCGGCCATCGTGTTCCGGTTTCCGGCCGTTCGGGGCGGGCAACCCGCGGGGCAGCGGAGAGCGGGCCGGGTGGCGTCGGGGCCGGGTCGGGGCAGCCCGGCGTCCCGCTCCCGGTCTCCCTCCTCAGGCGGCCGCGCGCTCCAGGTCACGGGTGTCGATCCGGTGCTCGCCGGGGCCGACGGCGAGCAAGGCGTATCCGGGGAGGTCGATCACGCCCTCGCAGCCGTCGGGTACCACGACGTCGACCGTCATGGCGGTGCCGGTGCTCTGCCAGGAGACGGCGGCCGTGCCGTAGGGGGTCTCGTGCCGGGCCCTGGCCCAGGTGATGCCCCCGCCGGGGCGGGGACGGAAGGCGAGGGTGCGGTAGCCGGGCGAGGTGAGGTCCAGGCCCGCGACGACGCGGTGCAGCCAGTCCGCGACGGCTCCGAGGGCGTAGTGGTTGAAGGAGGTCATGCCGCCGGGGTTGAGGGTGCCGTCGGGGCGCAGGCTGTCCCAGCGTTCCCAGATCGTCGTGGCTCCCATGGTGACCGGGTACAGCCACGAGGGGCACTCGGTCTGGGTGAGCAGCCGGTAGGCGACCTCGACGTGCCCGGTGTCGGTGAGGGCGTCGCAGATCAGCGGGGTGCCGACGAACCCGGTGGCGATACGGGCGTCGTCGGCCAGGACCAGTTCGGCAAGCCGGTCGCCGGCGAACCGGCGCTGCTCGGGGTCGTCGAGCAGTTCGAAGACGAGGGCCAGCGAGTAGGCCGTCGGACTGTCGCTGGTCATCCGGCCGCCGGGCCGTACGTAACGGCGTCGGAAGGCGGCGGTGACCTCGTCGGCCAGCCGCCGGTAGCGTTCCGCTTCCCCGGTGTACCCCAACTCGCGGGCGGACCACTGAAGATGGCGGGCCGACCGGGCGAAGTAGGCGGTGGCCACGAGATGGCGGTCGGTGCGGGCGCCGGCCGGGTCGTCGGGCGGGGCGATGGGGTCCAGCCAGTCCCCCAGCTGCGGGCCGGTGTCCCACAGCCGGGTCGGTCCGGCCAGCCGTTCCATCAGGTCCACCCAGGCGCGGCCCATGGGGAAGTGACGGCGCAACAGGTCGAGGTCGCCGAAGCGCCGGTAGAGCACCCAGGGGGTCAGAGAGGCGACATCACCCCAGGCCGCTCCGGGTCTGATCGGGGTCCACTGCGGGCCGCCGGGGATGACGGGCACGTACCAGGGCACCGTCCCGTCGGGCAGCTGTTCGACACCGACGTCGGTGAGCCAGGAGTCGAGCATGCCGGCGCAGTCGTGGAGGAAGGCGGCGGTGGGGGCGAAGACCTGGATGTCACCGGTCCAGCCGAGGCGTTCGTCGCGCTGGGGGCAGTCGGTGGGGATGTCGACGAAGTTGCCGCGCATGCTCCATACGACGTTCTCGTGCAGCCGGTTGACCATCGGGTCGCTGCACTCGAACCAGCCGGTGCGGCGCATGTCGGTGTGCAGGACCCGGGCCACGACGGCGTCCTCGGTCAACTCCCCTGGCCAGCCGGTGACTTCGGCGTAGCGGAAGCCGTGCAGGGTGAAGCGCGGTTCCCAGCTCTGCGCTCCGGAGCCGTCGAGGAGGTAGGTGTCGGTGGAGACGGCCTCGCGCAGGGGGCGGGTGGCCAGTTCGCCGTCCTGGAGGACTTCCGCGTGGCGCAGGGTGACCCGGGTGCCGGCCGGCCCGTCGACGGTGATCCGCAGACGGCCGACGAGGTTCTGGCCGAAGTCGAGGAGGAAACGCCCGTCGTCCTTGCGGGTCACGGCGACCGGGCGGAGTTCGTCGGTGCGGCGCACTGGTGCGCTGCGGGGTGCGGTCAGGGTGCGGGGGTCCCGCTCGCGGACGGCGACGGGGCTCCAGCCGGGATCGGTGCCGGGGCGGGCGGTGGCCCAGCCGGGGTCGTGCAGGCGGGCGTCGAAGGTCTCGCCTTCGTACAGGCCGCTGAAGAGGATCGGGCCGGGGGCGGCCTGCCAGGAGGCGTCGGTGGCGAGGACGGTGGTGGTGCCGTCGTCGTGGGTGACCTCCAGCTGGGCCAGGAAGGACTGGTCGGTGCCGTAGAGGTTGCGGTGTCCGCCGTCGAAGCCGATGCGTCCGCGGTACCAGCCGTCGGCGAGCCAGGCGCCGATGGCGTTGGCGCCCTGGGTGAGGTGTGCGGTGACGTCATAGGTGTAGTAGCGCAGGCGTTCGCCGTAGACGGTCCAGCCCGGCGAGAGGGCGTCGTCGCCGACGCGGCGGCCGTTGATCTCCGCCTCGTAGAGTCCGTGCGCGGTGGCGTAGAGACGGGCCCGCCGCACCGGCCTCGACAGCGTGAACTGCCTGCGGACGCGGGCCGGGCGGCGGTCGCTGTCGGCGTCCTCGGGCCAGGCCCCGCCGACGGGCCGCGCGACCCAGTCGGCGGGGTCGAGCAGGCCCGCCTCCACCGTGGCCGTCGTGCTCCACGCCGAAGGGGCGGTGGCCCCGCCGGTCCACACCCGTACCCGTACGCCGGCGCGCTCCCGGGACCGGAGGGGGCGGTCCGGCCAGGCCACCAGGACCTGGTCCGCTGCGGGTGTCCGGCCCGTGCGGTGGACCCGGCCGGTCCGGTCGATCTCGATCTCGTAGGCGTCCTGGGATCCGCTGCCGGGCGGCAGGATCCAGGACAGGCGGGGTTCGGCCACGCCGACACCGAGGCCGTGGCGCACGTGTTCGAACGTGACCGGGGCAGGCTGGGACGACATCAGATGGGGGACCTTCCGTGAAAACGGGCGGGGGCGACCGGCTCGCCGCCGGGAGCGGCGGGAGGGAGCGAGGGGGTGAGGCCGGTCGTCAGCCCTTGACGGCTCCGGAGGTCAGCCCCTTCATCACCTTCTGGTTGAGGAAGAGGTAGATCGCCAGGGTGCCGAAGACATTGATGCAGATGGCGGCGAACAGCGGACCGTACTGGGTGGCCCCGAAGTCGCCGGTGAAGTTGAGCAGGCCGACCTGGATGGTGCGAAGATCCTGGCTGTTGGTGAAGGTCAGCGCGATGAGCAGGTCGTTCCAGATGAAGAAGAACTGCACCAGGCCGACGGTGAGGATGGCGTTGCGGACCATGGGCACGCTGATGGTCCAGAACGCGCGCAGGATGCCGGCGCCGTCGATGGTGGCCGCCTCGAACAGCTCGCGGGGCACCGTGCGGTAGTAGGTGGCCATCATGAACACCGTCAGCGGCAGACCGGTGCCGGTGTAGGTGAGGATGAGCGGCCACAGCGTGCCGGACAGTCCGGTCTGGAAGTAGACGGTGAACAGGGGCAGCAGGATCAGCTGCGGGGGCACCATCATCCCGGCCAGGAAGACCAGCAGGGTGAGGCTGCGGCCCTTCCACACCATGATCTGGAGGGCGAAGCCGGCGGCGGTGCCGAGCAACAGGATCAGGGCGAGGGCGGGCAGCACGGCGAGCGCGCTGTTCTGCACGTACAGGCCGAGGTTGCCGGTGGTCCAGGCCTCGCTGTAGTTGCCCCACTCCCAGGTCGTGGGCAGGCTCCAGGTGGAGTTGTTCAGGTAGTCGTCGTTGGACTTCAGCGAGGTCAGGAACATCCAGACCAGCGGATACACCTCGACCACCAGCAACAGCGCCACGACGATCCGCACCCCCGCGCGGCCCGGCCGGCGGCGTTTCGGCCGGCCCCCTGCCGTGGGAACGGCACGCCGGGGGAAGCCGGTCGCCGCGCTCTTCGAGGGCGTGTTGACGGCCATGGGATCAGCCCTCCGTGAGGTCGCGCCGCGAGACGCGGAAGACGACCAGGCTCACCAGCAGGCACACCACGGTCAGCAGCAGCGCGATGGTGCTGCCGTAGCCGTAGTCGCTGTAGGTGAACGACGTCTGGAACATGTACAGGGTCAGGGGGGTGGTGCCGCTGCCGGGCCCGCCGTTGGTGAGGGCGACGATGGAGTCGAACACCTTGAGCGTGCCGTTGATGCTGAAGATCAGTGAGGACATCAGCACCGGGAACGACATCGGCAGCACGATGTGCCGCACCAGGCGCAGCCCTGAGGCGCCGTCCAGCCGCGCCGACTCCAGCACCTCCTCGGGGATGTCGACCAGACCGGCGAAGAGCAGGACGGCGTAGAAGCCCATGGACCGCCAGATGTCCATGATGACCAGCACCCAGAAGGCGCTGCCCGCACCGGCGAACCAGTCGACCGAGTCCAGCCCCACCGCGTTCAGCAGCGAGTTGACCGGGCCGGTCTGCGGGGCGACCTGGAAGAACTTCTGGAAGAGCAGACCGACCGCGACCGTGGGCAGCACCACCGGGAAGAACACCAGGGTGCGGATCAGCGCGGAGGCCTTCTTGAGGAAGAACACGTACAGCAGCGCGAGGAGGTAGCCGGCGACGACCTGGCCGACGGTGACGACGACGGCGTACTTGAGGGTGAACCACAGGGCGTCGCGGACGGCCTGGTCGGTGAAGAGCCGCTGGAAGTTGTCCAGGCCGTTGCCGGTGAAACCGTCGATGGGGTTGCCCTTGGTGAAGGAGTACCCCAGCGACCACCCCATGGGCGCGAGCATGATGAGTGAGTAGACGAGGAGAGCGGGGCCGAGCAGGATCAGGACGGCCCGGCGGTCACCGAGTACGCGGTGCATGGAGGAGAGTCCACTTCGTCGTAAGAGGAGTGCTGTGCGGTACGGGGCCCGGTCGTCACCGACGCCGGACCCCGGACTGCTCCGCTCACCGGCCGGCGAGGGCGTCCTGCACGGTCTGCATGAACTGCTCGGCGCTCATGCTTCCGTTGACCAGGGACGCGGCGTTGGTCTGGCTCACCGTGGTGGCCTTGGTGCTGAACAGCGCCTCGAACCACAGCACGTTCTGCTGCGAGGAGCTGATGGTGTCGCGGACCTGGCCGGTGACCTCGTTGGCGTTCGCCACCTCGGTGTTGACCTTGAAGCCGGAGATCGCGCCCTGGTCCTTCAGCGCGGTGCTGCCGTAGTTCTTCGCGATGCAGGAGACCCAGTCACCGGTCCTCTTGTCGAAGGACTTGGCGTTGAGGGTGATGCCGAGGCCGACGTTGGAGGGGTACTGGTCGACGGAGCCCTTGCCGCCGGACACGGCCGGGAACGGCATGAAACCGACATTATCCGCGCCGACCTTGTTCTGCTTCTCGTCGGTGATGTTCGCCAGCGCCCAGCTGCCCATGTAGAGCATGGCGGCCTTGCCGGTCAGGAACTGGTTCATCGAGGTGTCGTAGTCGATGGAGCCGACGCCCTTGCCGAAGTAGTTCTTCTCGCCCAGGTCGGCCACCGCCTGGGCCGCCTTCACGTACGCGGGGTCGGTCAGCTTCGCCTTGCCGTCGGCGACCTGCTTCAGGGCGTCCGGACCCAGGCTGCGGTAGAGGTAACCGCTGATCAGCCGGGTCAGCGGCCAGCCCTGCTGGCCGGAGGCGGAGAACGGCTGGATGCCCTCGGCCTCCAACTCGGCAGCGGCGGCGACCAGTTCGTCCCAGGTGCCGGGGACGGTGATGCCGTTGTCGGCGAAGACCTTCTTGTTGTAGAAGATGCCCTCGATGTTGTACTCGTACGGCAGCACCTCGACCTTGCCGCCGTACAGCGCCTTGATCGTGGAGACCGCGGCCGGCTCCAGCTGGTCGAACACGCCCAGCTTCGTCAGTTCCTTCTCCAGGTCGGCGACCTTGCCGGACTTGTAGAGCTGCTGGGTGAGGGCCGGTGCGTTGCCCGCCGCGAACTGCACGGGGAGCGCGTTCTGTCCGGCCAGCAGCTGGAGCTTCTGGTCGAGGCTCGTCTGCGGGACGGTCTCCACCTTCAGCGGCTGCTCCGTGTTCTGGTCGGCGCAGGCGCCCTTGGACAAGGTGGTCAGGGCCGTCTTGACCGTGGTGTTCTCCGTGACGCTCAGGTAGCTGAACTCCTCGGCGGAGGAGGCCGAACCCCCGCCCGTCCCGCCGCAGGCGGAGACGAGGAGAGCCAGCGCGGCGGCGCTCGCGGACAGACCCGCGAGGCGGGCCCTTCTGGCACGGGACGAGTCGGTGATCACGGCAAGGCTCCCAGTCATCGTTGAAACGGAGGTGCGCGGCGCAGGTCCGGTACGGGCGACTCAGCAGACGTTTGTGGAACGTTCTTCACGCCGAAGTGCGCACCACAGTGCCTCCGCCGCACCGTAAGGTCAAGACACGGAGCCGAAACGTCGACGAAAACGTGGCCGTGGCTGGCGGCCAGGACACCTCATCGTGTAAACCGTTGTATCCACTAGTGACCACTCAGGGGGCATGGCAATGCAGCAGGACGCCGGGCGGAAGAAGCGCACCACCATCACCGACGTCGCGCGGCACGCAGGGGTGTCCACCGCCGCGGTCTCCAAGGTGCTGCGCAACGCCTACGGCGTCAGCGCGGCGATGCAGGAGAAGGTCCGCGCCGCCATCGCCGAACTGGACTACCGCCCGCAGGCCGCCGCCCGCGGGATGCGCGGCCGCACCTACACGATCGGCGTCCTGCTCGACAACATCCGCAACACGTTCTTCGCCGACATCCTCGACGGCGTCCGCGACGAGCTGCGCGACAGCGAGTACACCGTCCTGATCGGCGCGGCCGGCTTCGGTGCCGAGGCGCAGGGGAAGACCACGCGGGCCATGGTGGACCGGCAGATGGACGGCCTGATCCTCATCGCCCCCGGCACTCCGCGGGCCGAGGTGCTGGCGACGGCCCAGGGCACACCCACGGTCGTCATCGGTCACCACGACGCTTGCGACCTGCACGACTCGGTCGTCGACGCCGACGGAGTGGGCGCCGCACTGGTGGTCGACCACCTCGTCTCGCTCGGTCACCGCGACATCACCCTGGTCTCCTCGCCGGGCTCCCGCTCCAGCAAGTGGGCCCGCACGCCCGAGATCGTCCTCAGCAACGGCTACACCGAGGCGATGGGGCGCCACGGCCTCGCCGAACACACCCGGATCTGCCGGGCCGCCTACACCGACGAGGGCGGCTACAAGGCCGGTATGAGCCTGCTGACCGGCGAGAACCGGCCCACCGCCATCATGGCCGGCGCCGACGTCGCCGCGCTCGGCGTCTGGCGGGCCGCCCACGAACTGGGCCTGCGCGTCCCCGAGGACGTCTCCCTGGTCGGCTACAACAACACCGCGCTCGCCGATCTCGCCACCGTCCAGCTCAGCAGCGTCGACCAGGCCGGACACGACATGGGCGGCACCGCCGCCCGCCTGCTCATCGAACGCGTCGAGGGTCGCCGGGAACACGCCGTGCAGACCACGATGACCCCACGCCTGGTCCTGCGCCGAAGCACCTCGGCGCCTCACACCGCCGGGGCGTAGGGGCCGGGTGTGCAACAGTGCACGCGAGCGTGCGGCCGAGGCCACGCTCGCTTCCGGCGTGCCGACGGTGGGGCCGTGCGGGTGCGGCGCGCGGGTGCGGTGAGCGCTGCCGACACCGACCCAGCCGACGTCTCCGTTCTGCTGTGCGGCCACGCTGATCCGGTGTGGGACGCGCTGCCGGAAGATGACCGTGCAGGGGAGGTCCAGGCCGTGTCGGTCGAGCAGGGCCTGCCGTACCCGGGCGACGCCCGGCGAGTCTCCGCCCGGCCCGAAGAAGTCGTCGTGCGCGCCGGTGTCCGCGGTCGAGGGCATCCTTCCGCGTCCGGCCTCTCCCTCGCGGCCAAGACGTCCCCGACGGGGGGACACGTCCGCACCCCGCGCGCTTCCCGGCTGCGGGGGCGGCTGTCCGGGCGGTACGGGGAAGGGCTGAGGCGTCCGCTACAGACCGTGGACGGTGGTGAGGTCGGTGAGTCCCGAGATCGTCAGCACGGGGGCGAGGAGAGGAGTGGCCACGAGTTCGACGCGGTCGGCGCGGAAGAACAGCACGTTGAGGCCGGCGCTGTCCAGGTATTCGACGCCGGTGAGGTCGAGGACGACCCGGCCGTGCGTGCTGTCCAGAGCCTCGGCCAGGGCTTCGGTGTTGGTCATGTCGATCTCGCCGACGGCTGTGAGCAGCGCGGTGCCGTCGGGCCGCCGGCCGGGGGTCAGGGTGAGCGGAGTGGTCATCACGTGATCCTCGTGTGCATCTCGACGGTGGTCCCGGCGGCGCCGGAGGTGAGGGTGACCTGCTGCATCATGGCTCTCATCAGAGTCATGCCGCGGCCGCGGTGAGCGTTGGCATCGGGTCGCGGGGTCTTCCACCGGCCGCTGTCGGCGACGATGACGCGTACGTCGTTCACATACGCCTCGGCGCGCAGCCGAACGGGGTCGCCCGGGGCGTGGCGGTGGCCGTGTTCGATGGCGTTGGCACAGGCCTCGCCGACGGCGACCAGAACGTTCTGCGCCGTCTGCGGGGGCAGCTGACATCGTTCGAGCCAAGCCCGCAGTGCCTTGCGGACCGACGTGAGCTGCGACGACTCGGCGGGGAAGGTCAGCTCCAGCGGCGCGGGGTGGCGGTACAGCAGCAGGGCGACGTCGTCGTCGTAGCCGTTCTCGGGCGCCAGGCGGGTCATGACCTGGGTCGCGAGGTCGTCGACGGCGGCGTCCCTGCCGTCCTGGACGGCCTCGCCGGCCTGGTCGATGCCCTCGCTCAGCGGGCGGCGACGGCGCTCGACGAGGCCGTCGGTGTACAGCAGCAGGGTGGCGCGGGCGGGGATGATGCACTCCCCCTCGGGGCGTGGTCTGCCGGGGCGGACCGCCAGCGGGAGGGACCGCCCGGCCTCCAGGAGGTGGGTGGTGCCGTCGCGGTGGGCGAGAATGCCCGGCGGGTGGCCGGCACTGGAGTAGGTCAGCCGGCCGGTTTCCGGGTCCAGGACGCCGCAGAACACGGTGGTGCACTCGGCGCCGGGAATGCCGGCGGCGAAGTGGTCCAGGGCCATGAGGGTCTGGGCGGGGATGGCGTCCTGCAGGAGCAGGGCGCGGCAGGCGCTGCGCAACTGTCCCATGACGGTGGCCGCTTCCAGTCCCCGGCCGACGCAGTCCCCGACCACGATGCCGATCCGCCCGTCGGGCAGGGCGACGGTGTCGTACCAGTCACCGCCCACTTCCAGGGGCTGGGTGGCCGGTTCGTAGCGGACGGCGAAGCCGTCGGGCAGATGGGACGGGCCCAGGATGGCCCGCTGCAGGGCGATGGCGGTCTCGCGCTGCTGGTCGATCTGGTGGACGCGGACCAGGCCCTGGGCCAGGTGTCCGGCCAGCAGCGACAACAACAGCTTGTCCTCGTCGGTGAACGGCCGGCTCTGCCCCAGATCCACCCACAGCACCATCGGGCCGTCGGGGTGCTCCACGGTGATGCCCGCGCTGGTGTGGTCGGTGACCGGAGTCAGCAGGGGCCGCTCGCACAGAGCAACGAGTGCCTCGCGCCGGTCGGCTGGCAACTCCCGCCACTCCGGTGCGGGGTCCGCGGCGGTCAGGACAGGCTCCGCTCGATGGCCGAAGACGACGGCCAGGACCTGCCGAGCCCGCCACAGGTCCTTCAGCTCGCTCAGGGCACCGGTCAGCGCGTCGGGCAGACTGGTGGCCTGGGAGACGCGCAGGCTCAGCGCCGTGAGGGCGCTGTCGCGCTGCACGGCGTAGTGCTCGGCGGTGACGTCACGGAAGGTGCCGACGATCACGCGGTGTCCGGTGTCGGGGTCCCGCACCTGGTTGAAGGCGGCGTCGATCCACAGCCGATGCCCGTCGCGGTGGGTGACGGGCACGGTGTAGCGGCCGTGTCCCTCCCCCGTCAGACCGTCGAATGCTTCGGCGACCTGCTGGTGAGCGACCGGATCACTGTCGGCGTCCGGCCACCACGGGTGAATCGGCGCGTAGGGCAGCTCGTCGGGACCGTAACCCAGGATGTCGGTGAACGCCCCGTTGATCTCGATGACCGCGCCGCCCTCGTCGCAGACGAAGAACGCCTCCTGCAGTGAGTCGACCAGTGCGGTGCGCCAGCGGGCGTGATGCGTGCGCAGGCGGGACAGTTCCACATTGGCCCGCACCCGAGCCAGCAGTTCCGCCGCCGCGAACGGCTTGACGAGGTAGTCGTCGGCACCGGCCTGAAGGCCCTCGATGGAGGCCTCCTGACCGGCCCGGGCGGAGAGCAGCAGCACGGGCACGGCCGCGGTACGCGCGTCCGCGCGCAACTCCCTCACCAGGGACAGCCCGTCGAGCCGGGGCATCATGACGTCACTGACCACGAGATCCGGGGCGTCGGCGCGGACGACTCGCAGGGCTTCGTGCCCGTCGACGACCGCCTCCACGTGGTATCCGGCGCCCCGCAGGATGCGGGTGAGGTATTCGCGCATGTCGGCGTTGTCGTCCGCGATCAGCACCCGCGCCGGTACGACGGGTCCGGAGGTGTAGGGCGCGGCGCTGTCGGACGTCGGTACCATGGGCGCGTCCGGGCCGGACGCGCCGGTGGGCAGCCAGCGCAGTGCTTCCAGGACGTACGGCTCGGCCGTGGCCGAGACCGCCCCGGCTGACGCGGTCGGCGCGAGGGCGTCGGCGGGCAGGTGCCCGGAGCCGAAGGGCAGCCGGATGATGAAGCGGGTGCCCTCGCCCACCGTGCTGTCGGCGGTGATCGTGCCGCCGTGCAGAGCGACCAGTTCCTTGACCAGGGCGAGGCCGATGCCGCTGCCCTCGTTGGAGCGGGAGCGGGCGGTTTCGATGCGGTGGAAGCGTTCGAAGAGCCTCGGCATCTCGTCAGCGGGCACCCCGATGCCGGTGTCGGCGACCGTGATCACCGCATGGTCGCCCTCGCCGCGGACCGCGACGCTGATCGAGCCGTCGAAGGTGAACTTCAGCGCGTTGCTGAGCAGATTGAGGACCACCTTCTCCCACATGCTCCGGTCGATGTACACCGGCTCGTCCAGTGCGGGGCAGTCCACCTCGAAGGCGAGACCGGCCTTGTCCACGGCCGAGCGGAAGACACTGGCCAGCTCCGCGGTGACCGCCGACAAGGCCACCGGCTCGTACCTCGCCTGCATCCGTCCGGCTTCGATACGGGAGAAGTCCAGCAGGCTGTTGACGAGCTTGCCCAGCCTGAGACCGTTGCGGTGGATGGCCTCCAGTTCTTCACGCACCCGGGAGCCGGCACCGTCGAACCGTGCGCGGAGCTCTTCCAGCGGCCCCATGATCAGAGTGAGCGGAGTGCGGAACTCGTGGCTGATGTTCGAGAAGAACGTGGTCTTCGCCCGGTCCAGCTCCGCCAGTTCCTCGGCCCGGCGCTGCTGGGACTGGTAGCTGCGCGCGCTGGCGATCCCGGCCGCGATGTGTCCGGCGACCAGCTCGACGAAACCGCGGTAGCTCGCGTCCAGGGGGCGGTAGCGGTTCACTCCGGCCACCAGGAACCCGTAGGGATCACTGCCCTGCTGCAACAGGGGTACGACCAGGGCGCGGGTGGGCGGTTGCGGCCACTCTCCGACGGGCAGCGCGGTGAACGGCACGCCGTCGAGGGTGAGGACGTCGGACTCTCCCCGGGCCGGCGCCGCGGTCGGCCACAGGGCGTCCCCGGCGTCGGCCGGCAGGGTGACGGGCGCCGCAGGGTGTCCAGCGGGCAGCCCGGTGGACCCCGCCAGTCGCGCGGTGTCGTCCGGCTGGAAGAGATACGTCAGCGTGAACGGCAGGTCACGGGGGTTGCGGCCGAGCTGCTGCCCGGCGAAGGCGAGCATCTCCCCCTCGGTCCGCACGACGCTGGGGTCCGAGCCGAGGTCCCGCAGCGTGGCCATCCTCCGTTCGCCGATGACCCGCTCGGTCTCCTCGCTGACCACGCACAGCATCCCGACCACCACGCCGCAGTCATCCCGCAAAGGGCTGTAGGAGAAGGTGTGGTAGCTCTCCTCGGGATACCCGGAACGTTCCAGGAAGAGCAGCAGCGCCTCGTCCCAGGTGGCCTGGCCCGTGGTCAGCACGACGTCGATGCGCGGGCCGATGTCGTCCCAGATCTCCGCCCACACCTCGCTCGCCGGACGGCCCAGCGCCCACGGGTACTTCTGACCCAGCGTGTCCCGGCGGTAGGCGGCGTTGCAGAAGAACGTCAGGTCGGGTCCCCATGCCATCCACATCGGAAACCGTGATGACAGCAGGATGCTCACCGCCGTCCGCAGACTCTGCGGCCAGTGGTCCGGCGGCCCCAGCGGGGTCGCACTCCAGTCCACCAGGGCAAGGTCCCCGCCGACCGCCTCGTCGGCGGCGAACACATCGGCCGCCGCGGCCGGCGGCCGGTGCTCGGCATCTGCAGAACGCCCCACAGGCAACCCTTTCGTCCATGCCGTCCACCCCCGGCCACCGCGCGCGAGCAGCGTGGCCGACCCGTGTACCGCGTCCCTCGACAAAGCGACGTACCCACCGAACGGGGCAGGCAGGCCGACACGCATGGCGCCGGGCCGGCACGCTTTCCGCTCGGTACCCTATTCGTCTCGCCCACGTCGAACTCGGTACCTTGTTCGTCTTGCCCACGTCGAAGCCGATCGCTTCGTAGGATAGGTCGGCCAGTCAGGGCATCAGCACTCGGCATGGTGGCGGAGCGGCTCACGCAGGGGGCGCCAGGCAATGGCTTCACGTCCCTCGGCACGCCTCCTCGCCCTGCCCTCCGGCACGCCTCCTCGCCCGTTCCTCCAACAAGGACAGACGCCTGGCCACTGTTCGCAGGTACCCGCGTGCCGACACCCGTTCGATCATGCCCTCGACAAGGTTGTCTCCCTGGCGGCCCGGGCGACGCTCTGCTGCTGTGCACCGACGGCCTCATCGAGGCAGGCACACCCCTCATCGTGGCCCGCACACCGGACGGCGACATGTGGGGCCAAGAGCATCTCGCCGGGCATCTCACGGCCGTCGGCACACGGTCGGCCGACCATCTGCTGCACACTGTTGAACGGCTTCCTCGGCAGCCTGGGTCCGGAAGTCGGCGACGACACCGCCCTGCTCGCCCTGTCCGTACCCGTCCGCATCCCCCATCAGGAGAACCGGTGACCGACCCCATCCTGACCGTCGACCAGCAGATCCATGAGGCCGGCCCCGTCCTGCTGAAGGTGGCCGGAGAACTCGACCATTACACCGCGCCACAGCTCACCCAGGCACTGGACGGCGTCCCCCTCACCCCCGGCACCGCCCTGGTGATCGACCTCTCCGGTCTCACCTACTGCGACTCCACCGGCATCACCGTGCTCGTCACCGCCTACCACCGCACCGAGGCCGCCGGCTGTTCCCTCAGCCTGGCCGGACTCGACCACAACCTCACCCGCGTCTTCCAGACCGTCGGCCTCGACCAGGTGTTCACCCTCCACCCCACCACCGACGACGCCCTCGCCGCACTGCGGCACTGACCGGCACGCCGCGCCGTACCCGTGCGCAGCGGAGTTCAGCGGAGTGGAGCCCTCCGCGCCGTGCCAGCGGGCGTGCGCGCCACGGAATCCGGCCAGGGACAGACGCCGCGCTTCCTCGGCAGTTGATTCCGCTGCCACCTGTGTCGCAGGGACGGCGTTCGACGGCCGGCGAGGGAGACGCCCGCCACAGACGGCGGATGCGGACAGCGCCGTGCCACCTGAGTGGACACGCCGGTGCGGCGGGAAACGGACTGACGCAGTTCCCCGCCGCACGACTTCGCCGGCTCAGCTGTACGGGATCACCACCACGGACTTGTCCGTGCCCGTCTGGAGCTTCGCGGCGCCGTTGCCGATCGCGCTCCAGACCTCGAGACGTACGGTGCCGCCCCTGAGGTTGCCCAGTGTGCCCGTGGCCCCCTTGAGACCGCGCGCCTGCGTGTACTCCTCCCACCCGGTGACCGGGTCGGTCGCGAAGTAGTGGTACGTCTCGGCCCGGTCGAAGGTCCCGTCACCGGTGAGGTCGTAGCTGACCCGCGCCTGTGGGCCGAGGCCGACCGTGGTGCCGGCGTCCACCTGGAGCCGGAATGTGCTCCCCACGCCCGGGGTGAGGGTGGCGTTGACACCGCGGACCTCGTAGACGAGGGGCTGGTACGGGGTGCCGTCGTGGTTGGCGCCGCCCCCGGAGGGGATCGTGTCGCTGCCCGACGTACCGCCGGTCGCCGTGGTCAGGACGCCACCGCTGCGCAGCTGGAAGGTGTTCCCGGCCGGCGGGTCGGGGTCGGGGTCCCCCGGCCCGGTCCCGGTGCCGCTCGCGGTGGAACGAGACGGCACGGAGAGGGTCTTGCCGTCGGAGAACGTGACGGTACGGGCCGATGAACCGTGGTTGTGGGCGACGTAGGTGCGAGTCGTCCCCTTGGTGAAGACGGCGGAGGTGGGGATGTCACCGGTCACAGTGGCGTCCGGGGCACCGAGGGCGTCGAGGGTGCTGATCCAGTGGTAGGTGTGCGCCTTGGACTCCCCCTGCTCCGGGGTGTAGCCGGCGTGGCCCGCGTCCCACTTCGCCTTGGCCGCGGCCGGGTCCGCGAAGGACTGGAACTCCCAGAGGATGTCGCGCCATTCGACGGCCGGACCGCCGTTCTCCCGCTCCATCTCCGCGATGTTGCGCCGGATGGCGGCCTTCTCCCCTCCGAGGTGCAGCGAGCCGCCGGTCACGGGCAGGACGTTGATGCCGTGGATCTCCTCGGGGTTGGCGGTCCACCAGGTGGCGTAGGCGGCACCGCTCCCCCACACCATGCCGGCCGTGTCGTGGCCGAAGGAGGAGGGGAACACCTGCTCGTCGGCGTCGAACCAGTACTGGGCTATCGACTCCGACTCGGTGGTCAGCAAGTAGGTGCCGAGGTCACGCAGCGAGGTGTCGCCGGTGGCGGAGCCCCACAGGACGAGGGCCGCGCTGAGATTGGTGGACTCGGAGGAGGACTCCTGGTTGTTGCCCGCGGCGAAACCCTGGTGGCCGGAGGCCCAGCTGTGGCCCGCGTAGACGTCGAAGCCACGCAGGAAGGGGAAGGTGGTGTCGGTGCGGCTCGGGTTGGCGGCGTCCCGGACGAGCGTCTTGACCATGCCGCCCCAGGCGGAGTCGGCGGCCCATCCCTGGTCGTACTGGGCGACGATCGCCGCCGCGTAGACGTAGTAACTGTAGTGGAAGTGGTGGTCGTTGAGCTCGGTGTCGCTGCCGTAGGAGGCGGGGTAGCCCGTGAGCGTCTTCCAGTCCGTGTCGTAGCTGAACTCGTTCGCGCCACCCGCCGTGAACCACTCCTGCAGCTTGCCCTTGATCAGCCCGAGAAGCCTGTCGCGGATGCCGGTCTCGCCGATCTGCTCGGCGACGGGCACGAGTTGGGCGAGGCGGCCGAGGGCCTTGCCGGTCCAGTAGGTGTCGGAAGCGCCGGAGAAGGGATCGGCCGCGTTCACGACCTCGTTCAGGTGACCGCGCAGCCGGGCGGTGTCCACACCGTTCGACTTGGGCAGCGCGGGCAGCACCGCGGACGCCTTCTGGCTCGTGGTGAAGGAGGCCGACTCGCGGACCTTCATGGTGCCGCGTGGTGAGACATACGTGTACGAGGTCAAGGTGTCCGCGGTGTTCAGCCACTGGTGGCGGTAGAGGGCCTGGAGCGTGCCGCGCTCGGTGCCTTCCTCGGCCTCGGTGGTGAGCGTGTAGGTGGCCTTGACGGTGCCCCCGGTGTAGCTCCAGGCGACCTTGGAGTCGGTGACGAAGCTGTAGGCGTACTTCTGGAAGGTCGCCAGTGCGCCGGTGGACGGCAGCACGGCGACGGAGAAGTAGTCCTTGGAGCCGAGACCCGCGGTGACGGTGGAGCCGGCGACGTTCCAGTCGCTGCCTGTCGGTGCGAAGAGGGCGTAGTGGTGTCCGGCGACGGTGATGCCGAGGACGTTGCCCTGGTCGGCGAAGACGGTGGGTGCGCCGGCGGTGGTGATCTGGGCGTTGCCGCCGGAGCCCTTGGCGTACACGAACGGGGAGCCGTGGCCGATGGTGGTGCGCAGGGTGCGGGCACCGTCGGACCACAGGGGGGTGACCGTCCAGTCGGACCAGCCGTCGGCCTTGGTGTCGGGCGAGTTGAGGCCGGTCAGTCCGATGGTGAGGTCGCGCTTGTGGGCGTACTCGTACTGGCGGCCGTCACCGACGATCGCGGGGGTCGTCGGGTAGCCGACGTCGAGCCCGCCGGCCGTGGCCTGGTAGGTGAGGGGGTGCCCGTACATGGGGGTCGAGTACGGGTTGTCGCCGTAGCGCTGGAAGGCGAGGGAGGACCACCAGTCGTTGGTGGGCACGGGCCGGTTCCGGACGGCGGCGGTCAGCTTGGGCGTGACGGGTGTTCCCGTGTTGGTGGTGGGACCCGACGCGCCGGGTGGCCGGGTGTCGGAGTAGCTGCCGGAGCCTACGGGGACGGTGGCGGCGGCCGCCGGTACGGCGGCCGGGCCGAGGCCGACGACGGCGAGGGCTGTGGCCAGAAGCAGGACCACTGCCGATCTGGTGCGTGGGGATGGCATACGGCACCTCAAGTCTTCACAGAGAGGAGTCTGAGAGCGCTCTCAGATGGCCGGAACGTAAAGCCTCCGTAATGCACGTGTCAACGCATTGAACACACCCGGTAGTTGACGACTGATCAAATCCGTCGCGCCTTCGCATCGTGACGATGGGGGCGGGCGAGACCCGCTTCCGGCGGACGTGGGACAGCGCTCCCACCGGCACAGCGGATCCCGACCGGCTCCGGGCCGGGACGCGGCGCTGTGTCAGCCCGCTGCAACAGGTGGCGGACCAGACCACTGCGCCCTGGCAGGCGAGGTCGGCACCTCCCCTTCCGCGAGAGCCGCCGACGCCGCCTCACCGGACTGGGGCGATTCCCCGGCGGTCTGGCCGTCTCGGGTGATGCCATGGCCTCGGTGGACCCCATCTACGGGCACGTGACCGTCACTTGGATCTTGCTCGGGGCCGCGGTCGCGGTGGGCGTCACCAGGACGTCGGCGTCCGGGAAGCCCAGGAGGGCGGGGTCCTGGACTTTGCCCGGGTCCGCGGTCGCCGTGAGCGTCACCAGGACGTCGGCGATCGGGAGGCCCAGGAGGGCGGGGTCGTCGCTGGCCACGACGGCGAGCACCGGTCCGTGCACGGTGCGTGCGAGGCCGGCCAGGACGCGGGAGGCGTCAGGAAGACGGTCCCCGGCCAGCGGCAGGCGGGCGCTGTGCGCGGCTTGGAGGCGGTCCACGACCACGAGGGCCAGGCCCTCCATGTGCGGCGCGGTTTCCGCGACGTCTTCGGCCCTCAGGTCGGTGCCGTCATCGATGAGCAGCACGTCGCCTGCCTGGACCAGCTGGCGGGGGGCCTGCTGCTCGTGCTCGGTGAGGCGGCGCTGCTTCAGGCGCGGGTGGTCATCCTCGGTCTCGGCGGAGATGATCCGGCGGAAGACCTCATCCCTGTTCGGTCCCGACGCCGCCTACAGGACCGCGCGGCGGTCGACGAGCGCGGTCCGCCGTGCGGCGGCAGGACCCGGCAGGCTTCCGCCGACGTTCGATGCTGCAGCCACCAGCGTCAGCCGGCCCGGCCGCGGGCCGCCCCTCGCGGCGTCCAGTCCGGACAGCCCGACGGACAGCCCGACGGACAGCCCGGATGTGGGGCCGACGACCGGGACGCCGGCGTGTTCCGGAGCGGCCGGAACGCAATAGTCCACACACAGCACGCCATTGTCCACACCCTCCGGTCTAGGCTCACAGCGAGCCGACCGCGCGGCCCCGGTGGTGCACCCCCACAGCACGACACCTCTCCAGACCCCACGGACGGAGTTCCACATGCGCAGGACGAGCGCACGGTTCACCCTGGTCGGAGCCACGGCGGCAACGGCCGTGGCGATGGCCGTGATCGGAGCCACCACCGCCAGCGGATCCGCCGCCGCGGAGCCGACGGCGGTCGCCGCCGCCGGCCCCATCGGCTTCGGTGCCGCCACCACGGGCGGGAACGGAGGCAGCACGGTGACCGTCAGCACCGCCTCCGCCTTCATAGCGGCGGTGCAGAGCACCACCACCCAGACGGTCCGGGTCAACGGCACCATCGCCCTGTCGTCGATGACGAAGGTCGCCTCGAACAAGACCATCGTCGGCGTCGGCACCGCCGGGAAGATCACCGGCAGCGGGCTCAACGTCGCCAACGCGAACAACGTGATCATTCAGAACCTCTCGTTCACCGGGTCCAACGACGACGCCATCAACGTGCAGTACTCGACGAACGTCTGGATCGACCACAACGACATCTCCGACGCCAACGACGGAGCCGTCGACATCAAGCGCGCCTCGACCAACATCACGGTGTCCTGGAACCGCACCCACGACCAGGACAAGAACATGCTGCTCGGCCACTCCGACGACAACGCGTCCGAGGACACCGGCAAGCTGAAGGTGACCTACGCGTACAACTGGTTCGACGGCACCAACCAGCGCAACCCGCGAGTCCGCTTCGGCAACCCGGTGCACGTGCTGAACAACTACTTCAGCGACATCGGCTCCTACGGGGTGGCGTCCACCGAGAACGCGGGCGTCCTGGTGGAGAGCAACTACTTCGAGAACACGGAGGACCCCTACCACCTCGGTGAGGGCAGCTCCGACGAGGGTTCGCTCGTGGCGAGGAACAACCACCTCGTCGGCTCCGGCACCGGACAGACCGGCGGCTCCGTCGCCTCGATCCCGTACAGCTACACCGCGCAGTCGGCGTCCACCGTCAAGGCGACGGTGACCGCGGGCGCGGGTGTCGGCAAGATCTGACCCGCACCACCGCACGAGGCCGGACCGGTGACCTCCGTGTCACCGGTCTTGCCACGCACCGCCTCCTCCTCTAGGTTCCCCCACGCCCCGGCGGCACCGGCACCGCCGCCGCGGGCCCCCGGCGGAGGGCGACCAAGGGGGCGCAGATGGCCGTAGATCCGTGTGCCGTGGCCGGCACGGCGCAGGCACCGAACCGTCCGCTCACCGTGGGACTGCTCACCGCCAACATCCATCTCGGCGTCGGCGCCACCCTGTGGTCCGGCGTCCGCGCCGCCGCCCGGCGCAACGACGTCAACCTCGTCTGCTTCCCCGGCGGCAATTTGCGCCACGGCGACGTGGCCCGCAGCGAACTGTACGAGCTCGTCGGACCGGCCCGGCTGGACGGTGTCGTGTGCTGGAGCTCCACCCTGGGACTGCCCTCGGGCGGCCCCCGGGCCCGCGGTCTGCTGCGCCGGCTGGCCCACCTGCCGCTGATCAGTCTCAACCAGCAGCTCAGCGAGCACACCGACGTCCTGTCGATCGACTCGCACGCGGGTATGCGCAAACTGGTCGGGCACCTCGTCGTCCGGCACGGTCGCAGACGGCCGGCCTGCATCCGCGGCCCGCTCGCCAACCCGGTCTCCGAGGAGCGCTACCGCGCCTTCGTCGACGCGCTGCGCCACCACGGCATCCCGCACGAGCACACCCATGTGGGCGCCGCCGTCGACTTCGCCGCGTCGGCCGGCGCGTCGGCGATGCGGGCACTGACCGAGGCGCGCGGCCTGATCCCGGGCGTCGACTTCGACGTGGTGGTGGCGTGCAGCGATGTCCTGGCGGCCGGAGCACTGCGCTACCTGACCGACCGCGGGGTGTGCGTCCCGGAGGACATCGCGGTGGTCGGCTTCAACGACTCCCCCGAGGCCCGGCTCGGCGACCCGCCCCTGACCTCGGTGGCCCTGCCCTTCGCGGAACTGGGCGCGCTGGCGGTCGACACCCTCGTCTCCCGATTACGCGGTACCCGGCCACCGGACCGCACGACCATCCCCGCCACGCTGGTGCCGCGCCGTTCCTGCGGCTGCCCCTATCCCACCTCCTGCCCGCCCGCACCGGTTCCCCCGGCGGTGTCCGGGCATACGGCGGCGCCCGTCGGGCAACGGCCCGAGGGCTGGGCGGCCCTGGACTCGGTGCTGCCGTCCGCGGGAGTTCCGCTCGCCGCGGCCTTCCACGCCGAACTCAGCGGCATGCGCGACGAGTTGCGCTCCCCCGGTGGGCCGGCCGACGGGGCGGCGGACCCCGGCGAGCGGCCCGGCGGGTTCCTCTCGCTCGTGGAGCAGCTGCTGCGCGGCCACGCCGGAACCCAGACCGAAGTGGACCGCTGGCACCAGGCGTTGGAGGGCGCACGCCGTGGCGTGGTCGACGCGCTGCCCCCGCCGCGGCGCGGGGACGCCGAGCTGCTGTTCGGGCGGGCCCGCCTCCTCGCGGCCGAGCGGTCGCGTGCCCTGCTGGAGTACGAACGCTGGTCCCAAACCCAACGCGCGCGCAGACTACGGCAGTTCGGCACCGCCCTGACCACGGTCGTGGACCTGGAAGGGCTCTCCGACGTCATGGAACGGCACCTCACCGAACCCGGCGTCCCACACTGCCGGGTCATCCTCTACGACCGGTCGGGCGCATCCGCCGACACGGCCGTGCGCGGCATGGCACGCACCCTGCTCACCCCGGCCGAGGAGCGGCTCGCCCAGACCTCCGGCGTGCTCGGCGGTCCCGCGTTCTCGGCCAGCCTGCTGCTGCCCGACGCCCTGCTGCCCCGCGACGGCCGCTTCACCCTGGTCCTGGAACCCCTGCACATCGGCGACGAACACCTCGGGGTGGCCGTGTTCGACGCGACCTCCACCGAAGCCGTGGACCACGACGGCGCGCTCTACCGGGAACTGGGCGACCAGCTCAGCGCCGCGCTGAAGGGCATCGGCCTCTTCGACGAGGTGCGGCGGGCCCGCGACGCGGCCGAGCAGGCCAGCCGCTTCCAGGCACGGCTGCTGACGCATGTCACGGACGAGGTGCGCTCCCCGGTGGAGGCCATGCTCCACCACGGCGGCGACCCGGCAGAGGCGCTCACCGAGGTGCGCCGGGACGCCGTACGGGTGCTGCACCTCATCGAGAACCTGCTCGACCTCGCCCGCTCGGAAGCCGGTGACCTGCTGCTGTCGCGGAGACTCCTGGACCCGTTGCCCGTCCTGGCCCGTGCCTGCACGACGATGGCGACCGCACGGTCCGCGCACTCCGGCTGGCTGCTCGACCTGCCCGAGCGGCTGCCGTCGGTGTGGGTGGACGAGACACGCTTGGAGCAGATCCTGCTCAACGTCCTGACCACGGCCGCGGACCGGGCGGGCAGCGGCTCGCCCGAGGTCACCGCCGTCCTGGACCTCTCCGGCATACGCGTCACGGTGGCCGTGCCCGACGCCCGCGTGCCGTCCGCGCGGCCCGGCCGGCTCCTCGACGTCGGCGTCTCCGCGGCCCGCCGGCTGGCCATGATGCACGGCGGGGCGCTGACCGTCGCCGAGGCCGCGGGCCGCCCGGAGTACGTGCTGCGCCTGCCCCTGCCGTCCCCGGACGAGCAGGCGCACCTGTCCGGTGCCGGCGACGGGCCGCTCCTCGTCCTCACCCCCGGCGAGATCGGCACGGACGTGCAGGCGCTCGCGGCCCGGCACGGGCTGGAGGTGTACCGGCCCGCCGCCGAGCACGACGTCATCCCGTCGGTGGAACGGCGCACCCCCGCGGCCGTCGTCTGGGACGCGACCCCCGACCGGCCGCAGGAGTGGCGGGCCGTGCAGCGGCTGCACGACCATCCCGTACTGCGGCACACGCCGTTCCTGCTGTTCGGAGCCGACGGCACCGATCTGCGGCACGCGCTGCGGGTGCTGCGGCCCGACGGGTTCGCCGCCCCCGTGATCGTCGCGGGCGGCTCGCGGGAGTCCCGGGAGACACTGCGCCGGCTGGCCGAGGCCGCGCTGCCCGACCACCCCGCCCGGGTGGTGGCCGACGCGACGACCGTGCTGTCCCTGGTCGCCGAGGAGAGACCACGGCTGGTGCTGCTGGAACGGGCCCTGCCCGACATGCAGGGACTGGACGTCGTGGACCGTCTGCACGACGGCGCGGGCCGGGCGCTGTGCCCGGTCGTCGTCGCCGGGCACGAGGGACTGACCGCGGCCGACGCGCGACGCGGCCGGCCGCACCCGGCGCTGCTCATGCTCGACCTGGACGTGTTCGCCCCTCACGAGGCGGCGGCGCTCGTCCGTGACCTGGCAGGCCAGGACGGCTGGTTGCCGCCGCGCACCCGGGACGTCCTCGACGAGGCCCTGGTCTTCCTCTACGAACACTGGCGGCGGCCGATCTCCCGCTGGCAGGTGGCACAGGCCGCCGGGGTCAGCCCCGACCACCTCGGCAGGCTCTTCCAGCAGCGCTACGGCCTGACGGTCTGGGAGTACCTGACCCGGGTGCGGATCGGGCGGGCCGCGGAACGCCTGCGGCTGAGCGACGACAGTGTGCAGAGCGTGGCCCGGGCGGTGGGCTTCCGCGACCGCGCCTACTTCAGCCGGGTGTTCCGCCGGGTGACCGGTGTCGCCCCGCACTTCTACCGCGAGGAGACGGCCGCCGGACCGAGACCATGAAGACGACACCGTCCTTGATCTGCCGTAGCGCGGGCGCTACGGGCTTGAGGCGAAGGCATTGCGCTCCTGCTGGAAGTGGCGCAACGACTTCCTGACCGTGTCAGGAGCGAGTCTTCCGATGACCTAGGAAGGCGATAGCCGCCAGAATCCCTGCTCCAGCTATGTCCCGTGCTACCCGTAAGCGACGATGTCCGCTCCGTAGTACCCCGCGGCACCTCCAGGCGCGAAACTACCGACTACGGCAGCACAGCACCAGGGCCCGCAGCACTGCCGACTCCGGTCCCGACCACTCCGCCGACCGCGGCGGCGTATGTGACGACTCCGGTCTCTGCCGCAGCCCTAATTCCCGCCACACCCCCTGGGACAACTCCCGGTGCGGCTGCGACAAGGCCCGGTACAGGAAGCGCAACACGGTCGAGAGGGCGATCAATAAGCTCAGGCTGTTCAGAGCGACGGCACCCGCTATGACAAGCTCGGATACGTCTACCTGGGCACCGTCACCGCGGCAGCACTGCTCATCTGGCTCCGAACGTGAACCTCTACGCGACCCAGCAGTAGACGTTCTGGCCCTGGCGTCGGGTGCTGCTGACGAGAGCGGCCAGATCACTCAGAATCACTTCGGCGATCTCCGTGTCGATGACCTCGCCGTCCTTGGCCCGCTGCAAGGACCACGCGACAGCGGCATCCCTCAACTCGGACCTCCCGGCCTTGGCGAGCACGGCGGACAGGCGAGGCGAGATCGCGAAAACGACGCACCCGTCGTCGTCCTGACCGGCGACGAGACGAGGCTCACCAGCCTCGACAAGTTCCTCGAAGCTGCCGCCGGCAAACAGGCACTCCCACTCGACCACAGCCTCTTCGGGATCGAAATTGCCGAAAGAGAGCGACTCGAATGCGCGTCGCGGCCCGGCCTGAAGAGCCAGAGCCGCTGACGCGTCATCTGGAGCCGCGAAGAACTCGACGATGGTGCTCACCCCGGCATCATGCCGTACCGCCCACGACGATGATCGGCCGGACAGCTCCTAGCGACGTTGGACGGGTGCCAACGCTTTGACGGATGAGGCCCGGCCCCGTCGGGTTCGGCAAGATGCTCTCAGCTCTCAGGAGAGGTAGACCGCCCGGCCTCATGGACGCCGTGGACATGCCGATCACCGACTGGGTCACCATCGCGGCGCCGACTGCCGCACGACAGCCCGAGAATGCTTTCGTGGCCCCGCCGCGAAGCTGAGAGCCCGTATGGGCAGGTAGACAACCTCAAACCCGGACAGGTCTCGGCAGTTGGGCCTCCGTGCTCTCTCAGCCGGCGTGGACGATCCGAAAGCGATCGGGCTCCGCCGGGTCCCGGTCAACGACTTGGACGGGTGTCCAAACCCATTGCCAGACGCTGATGCCCGGCGTGCGGGAGAACCGGATCGGCCCGCGGGTGCCCTCGACCGCCACGCTCGGCCATGACCCGGCGATGGCCGCCCGGTCCGTGCCGTGGGAACGCAGCACGTCGGCGAGGACGGCGACGGTGTCCCAGCCCTCGAAGGCGACGAAGGAGGGCGCTTCGCCCAGCCGCTCGCGGAGCTCCTTCCCGACGCGTTCGCCGAGCGGACCGAGGCGCTCGGGCAGGTAGCGCAGGAACGGGATCCCGGCGCCGTCCTCGCCCAGCACGGCGGCCCATTCGGCGAACTCCGGTTGTCCGGCCGGAGCACCGATCAAGATCTCCGCGAGCCGCCGGTCGCCCCGGACGGCCCTGACGATCGGCACCGCCGGCTCCGGGTGGCCGACCAGCAGGAGGAGCGCCGTCGCGCCGTGGTCGACGAGCGCGTCGCACAGGGCCTCGGGGGTGAGCGCGTTCGTGTCGAGTTCGACGACCGTGCCGCCACGGGGAGCGAGGTGGTCCCGCAGGACGCGGGTCCCGGACGCCCAGTAGACGCTCGGCTGGGCCGCCACGGCGATCCGACGCCGGCCCGCGCCGAGGAGGAAGTCCGCGTAGATCCGCCAGCCGTGCGACTGGGCCGGGGCCAGGCGCGCGACCCAGTCCGTCGGCTCCTCGGTGAGCGCGTCGAGCACCGCGGACGAGCAGAGGAACGGCACGCCGAGGGCATCGGCCCGGGCGGCGGCGGCGCGGGCGACGACGCTGTGGTACTCGCCCGCCACGGCGGCCACGCCCAGGCCAGCCAGTTCGTCCACGGCCGCGGCGGCCCGCTCCGGATCGGCCGCGGTGTCCCGGACGACCAGCTCCAGTGGTCTGCCGTCGATCCCGCCAGCGTCGTTGACCTCGCGAACGGCCAGGTCGAGTCCTGCGAGCAGGTGTCGGCCCGCCTCGACCCAGCCGGGCCGCGTCAGCGGGACGAGAGCGCCCAGACGGACAGACGAGCCGTCCGTGGGCTCCGCTCCGGACAGCGATGGTGGCGTGTTCATCGGGTGGCGTCTCCCCTGGGATGATGCGGTCGCGGTCCGCCCGGATCACGCGTCGGCCGGGGTTGGCGGTTCGCGATCGTCACGTCTCGCCGCAGCAGGCGCGCCCGGGTGATCATGCGGGTCATTGGATCCACCACCATCGCCGATAGGCAACCGATTATTTGTTCGCTGAGGTGCCGAGCTTCATCGTCATCGGCACCAACGAGGGCCTGCACCTCATCGAAGGTCACTTCTGCCCGCCTCACACACCTGGACCGGGCCACCGGCCGCGTCATGGTCGTCCGCCGACGCGTTTATCGACGCGTTCATCGACGTCTTCCGCCACACCTTCGGCCACCCGCCGGCACACGCCCAAGAAGCTGACGGCTACCGGCACTTGAGCGAGCGGTTACCTGACACCGGTCAGGGCGCTGGTCAGGGCGCCGAGGGCGCAACCCAGGGCCGACTCGCACATGATCACGCCAAGTGCCGTACCGAACGGAACCCGCATGACTCTCGACCGCCCGACTCACCGATGGTCGATGGTCGATCGGAGTCGGCCTTCTCGGAGCCGCATTCGCCCTCGTCGTGGGACAGACGGCGACGGCGATCGGCGCGGACGACCCCGGCGGGCCGTCCCCCGCCGGCCGTCGTCGACCGCGACCTGCTGCCCGCGCTCGGCGCATGGGCGGTGCCCGGCCCGATCTGGTGTGGGCACCGGAGGTCTTCGACAACGGCAGTGACGTCACCCTGCAGTACACCGCCCATGACCGAGCGAGCGATCGGCAGTGCATCGGCTCGGCGTGGTCGGACTCGCCGGACGGCCCCTTCCGCCCGGTCGGCGAGTCGGAGGAGCTGAAGGGTGTCCCGCAATTGAGCCGGTGGGGCACGGCGGCCACGGCCTTCGTCTCAACGAGCCGCTCAGGTGCCGAGCGTGCGGCAAAGAATGATGTGTGCCGGGATACGTGCTACCCAGCGAAGCTGTCCGTACGCCGGCGTTGGTCCTTGCGGGGGCTGGCCTCGCAGGATGTTCGACGCGCCGAGGTCGAGCGCGCCGTCCGGGGCCCAGGTAGCTGGGTGACTGGCCTGCTTCCCACCTGGCTGGGTGCCGTCCGGGGTTATCCGGTCTGGCCAGGGTTCTTAAGGATCTCTGTCAGGGCAGAGATGCTGTGGTCGCCGTGACCGGCTTCGACCGCTCGCTTGAGCAGGTCGTGGTAGGGCTTGTGCCAACTCATGTCGAGGTTGGCTTCCTTGCCGAGTTCCTCGTCATGGGCGGCTCCGGCCAGGAACAGGTTCACGGAGGAGCCGGGCTTGCTGTAGTCGCCGCTGTCAATCTCCTCAGCGAAGACCGGCAGTACCGAGTTGATCATCTCGAACCACTTGATGCTGAACCGAACCATTGAGGCCGCCGTGAGTCCACGGGCCTGCATCGCTGCCGCGCCTTGGAAGAAACCGACGAGCGCGGGCAGCAGGGTGCCGCCCACCGCCATCTCATACAGGGCGGCGAGGTCGGCGTCGGCGCCGAGGTAGACGGTGTCGCCACCCAGCACCCGTAGCGTCGATGCGAACTCGTCGAAGACGCTGTTGTCGCCGCCGTAGTACAGGAGGGTGTCCTCGGCGCTCACGGCGGACGGCACGTTCTTGATCGCTCCGTCGAGGTAGCGTGCGCCGTGCCCGAGCGCCCATTCGGCCATCTGACGGGCCCCGGCTGGTGAACCGCTGTTCAGGGTCACAAGGGCCCGGCCTTTGAGCGCGGCAGCGGCTGGCTCCAGGGCTTCGATGGTGCTGTCATACGTGGTCAGGCAGGCGATGACCAGCGGACTCGCAGCGATCGCCTCGTCCATCGTGTGCGCGTGAACGGCACCCTTGGACACGAGTGGCGTGGCCTTCGACGGGGTCCTGTTCCAGACGGTGGTCGGGTGTCCGGCGTCGATGAATGCCTCGGCCAGTGCGCTGCCCATCGAGCCCAGCCCGATGACGGTCACGGGAGTGCGGTGGTGCCCGGTCATTAGTTGCTCCTGCCTGAGACCGATCGTTTTGATGCTCTGAAATAACGTCAGGTATGAGGCGTAGGCACCGAGTTGGTGCGATCCCGGTGCGATGCCTGCTCCATGCTGCGGGGGCGCCAACGCTTCTGCAAGTACCTACAATTTTGTCCGGTACCCACATTCTTGTTAGGGAGAGAGTGCTGATGAAGAGGCGGAGCTATACCTGCGGGCTGGACGCCGCTATCGACGTCATGGGAGGGAAATGGAAGGGGTTGATCCTTTTCTGGCTCGACGAAGGACCGTTGCGCTTCGGCGAGTTGCGCCGGACGGTGTCCGGTATCAGTGAACGGATGCTGATCCTGCAGCTGCGGGAACTGGAGGCCAGCGGCCTGGTGCACCGCGAGGTCCATCACCAGGTACCACCGAAGGTGGAGTACTCACTGACCGACTTCGGTCACTCGCTCATCACCGCTCTCGTCCCACTCGGCCAGTGGGGCGAGGAACACATGGAGCGTCTCGAAGCCCTCCCGTTGGCCGGGCGCAAGGAGGCAGTCGGATCGGCGCCACTCGAACGGTCACCTCGTAAGTGATCTCGAAGTGGGATCAACCTGATCGCGACAGGACTGATCACGGCATGAGAGTCGTCCTGGACAGCCCACTTCACAGGGCTGAGTCCGCGCAGTTTCACCATCCGCCCAGATTCCGCTCACCCCGCTACTGCGCCGCTACTGCGATACCGGTCGCCTGCGGTTGGTCGCCCGCACCACATCGCTGAACACCGCGGTCCGGCGCGACGTGGGCCGGCGGCTGGCACCCGCAGGCACCGAACACCCCTGGCACGGGCGGCACTTCAGCGCCGGGTGGGGAACCCGCGGCGAACTGGAGTACCGCCCCGTCCGACCGGACCTGGTCGTCGAATCCGCCGCCGCGAGGCGTGCCCCGCTACGGTCGCCGCCGCCGGCGCGAGCAGAGCCTCCTGCCTCACTGAACCTGTGTCCCGGGCCGGTCGGTCGGTCAGTCAGTCGCCGGACACCACCAGATGACGCCTGCAGTGCATACGCGCCCGGGCGCGCTTCGGTGTGAGAGGTCAGTGGTAGGCGTGGACGACGGCGTGACCCTTGCCCCGGCCGATCATCCACTTGTTGACCGGGGTCGTGATCACGAAGGCGACAGCGAAGCCGCCGAGCAGCGCGGTCCAGAACAGGGCGTCGGACAGGTGGGCGTCCATCGCACCACTGAGGGCGATGACGCCGTTGTCGACGAGTTCCATGATCGCGATGGAGACGGTGTCCGCCGCCAGGGCCACCTTGACGGCGCTTTTGAAGTCCAGGCCCGCCCTGCGGAGGGCGAACAGGGTGAAGGAGTAGCCGAAGACGAACGCGAGGGCGATCGCCAGGACCATGGTGGGCACGTCGCCCCACAGCAGGGCGGTGCCGATGACCATGCCGAGGATCTCGCCGATCGCACATCCAGTCAGGCAGTGCAGCGTTGCCTTCGCCGCCGTTCCCCAGGATGCGCCGCCATGCCCACCGTGCCCCCCGGCCGCCTGTGCGGCGTGGTCGTGAGCGGTGCCGGTGTGGTGTGCAGTGTGGTCCATGACCGTCATCCCCTTCCCGTCCAGTGTGGCCCGATCTCGCGTCCCACACCACAACAATATACCCCTAGGGGGTATTCCCGGGAAGTGGTGGAGTGTGCCAAGCAGTGAAGGTGTGCCGACCGCGCAGGCACACCACACCCCCACTGCCGGGGTGGGCCAGCTCTTGCCGAGGAGGTCGTTCACCCTGGTGATCTCGGCGGTCTGCGAGGTGATGATGGCGTCGGCCATCTTCTTGGCGCCGGGGAAGGCGCCTTCTGTCTTCTCCGTCTTGGCCATCGACACCGAGCCTTCGTGATGCGAACACCGGAGCGGGCCATCACCGCGCACACCGCACGATCGGAAACGGAGGCGAGGCGGAGCCGAAAAGGGACGGTTTTCCAGGCACTCAGACGTGCCTCACCTATTCGCGCCGTCGTTTCAGGAGCCTGTGCGCGAGGGTGGTCACGGGAGTTTGGGCGCGTTCTTCGTCGTACACATGACGACGCGTCACCCCGTTCCCGGTGGCAGCGATCGGTACGTTGCGCGGGGTTCCGTCCTTGACGGCGTAGGCCAGGCGGGTCGCGTCACGGGCCAGCGGCTCCTGGCTGACCGGGCGGTTCAGAACCTCGATGACCTCGTTCGGCTGCACGGTTCGGTTCCTCTGTCTCAGTGCAGTTGCTCGGCCAGTCCGACGATGATGCCCTCCGGGCCTCGGACGTAGCAGAGCAGATAGCTGTCCTCGAACCGGGCGATCTCACCGACGAGTTCGGCGCCGTGAGGGCGCAGACGGGCAACGGTGTCCTCGATGTCGTCGACGGCGAACATGACGCGGTGCGTGCCCAGAATGTTGTGCGGCCGGTTGCGCGGGCCGGCGCTGATCGCCGCGGGGCTGCGGTACTTCGCCAGCTCGAGCCGGCCGTGACCGTCCGGGGTCCGGAGCATCGCGATGTCACAGCGGACGCCGTCGAGTCCGGTGCACTGGTCGGCGACGAGGCCCTCGACCTCCGCCCTGGCCTCCAGCTCCATACCGAGTTCCACGAAGAACGCGATGGCGGCATCCATGTCCTCGACGACGATGCCGACGTTGTCCATCCGCTGAATCGCCATGCTGGTTTCTCCTTCTTCTCGTGCGGCCGGTGCTGGCCGCTGATGTCTCTGGGACGGAGCCGGTGGCACGTTCTCGACATCCTCGACCGCCGAAATCCGAAAGATATGGATGGGTCTTCGACTTTTGGATCAGGGTCTTCGCCTGGATCTCGACCGGCTCCATGTCCGCCTCCTGCCTGCTGACCCGACCGTCCGCGTCCGAGACGCCGGGCTCCTGTCCTCTCCATGGGCCGGCCGACTGAAGGCCGACGAAACCACACCCTGGAAGAATAATCCATGGAAGTTGCTTCCATGGAAGATAAATGGTTTGCTGGGCGCCGGACCGACGAGGACCCTCGCCTCGCCCCGCCTCGCCCCGCCTCGCCTCTGCCAGTTCCGGCAAGGCGCCCCACCACGGAGTGGCGTCACCGCCTGGATTCGGCCTGCCATGGAAAGACATATTTCTCCCCCGATGGGGCGTAAGGAGTGAGTGTCATGACCGTTCCCGCCTTCAACTCGGTCGCCTGGTTCGAGTTCGGCACCGACCAGCCGGAGAAGGTCAAGGAGTTCTACGGCGAGCTCTTCGACTGGAAGTACGTCCTCAACACCAACACCCCGGGGGTCACCTATCACTCGGTGATGACGCCGGGCGCCCAGCAGCCGGCGGGCGGCGTGTGGGAGTCGGAGGGCGGCTTCCCCAACTACGCGATCTTCTACGTCCTCGTCCGGGACGTCGCCGCGACCGTCGAGCGCGCCGAGAAGCTGGGCGCCGAGGTGCTCATGGCACCGGTCTCCGACTCCGCGGCCTTCACCTTCGCCCGGCTGCAGGACACGGCGGGCAACCACTTCGGCGTGTTCTCCGTGCCCGCCCCCTGACCGGTTCTGCAAGGCCACGTCTTCCCTGCTCCCCGCCTGGAGGTTCCCGATGTCCGGCGCCAGCGCCACCAGCGAAAAGATCCCTGTCCGTGTCTACGGCGGTCCGACCACCGTGATCGAATACGGCGGGCTCCGGTTCGTCACCGATCCCACCTTCGACCCGCCCGGCGCGTACCCCATGCCCCTCCCCGGCGACCACAAGCTCGTCAAGACCGAGCCGTCACCTGTCACCGCCGCCGACCTGGGCCGCATCGACGCCATCCTGCTCTCCCATGACGAGCACGACGACAACCTGGACAACTCCGGCCGCGCCTTCCTGCCCGACGTTCCGGTCGTCTTCACCACTGTCAGCGGCGCCGGTCGTCTGGGCGGCAGCGCACAGGGGCTGGCCTTCTGGGAGACCGCCGAGCTCAAGCGGCCCGACGGCGGCACCGTGACCGTCACGGGCGTACCCGCCCGGCACGGTCCCGTCGGCTGTGAACCGGTCACCGGCGACGTCATCGGCTTCATCCTCACCTCCGACGACTTGCCCTCCGTCTACGTCAGCGGCGACAACGCCGCCCTGGAGCACGTCAAGGAGATCGCCGAGAGGTTCGCTCCCGTCGACACCGCGGTCCTCTTCCTCGGCGGCGCGCGTATGGCCTTCGCCTTCGAAGGCGCCCTGCTCACCCTCGACAGCACCCAGGGTGCCCAGGCCGCGAAGATGCTCGGCGCCCGCCGGGTCGTCCCCGCCCACTTCGACAGCTGGGCCCACTTCAAGGAAGGCCGAAACGAGATCGAGAGCGCGTTCACCGACGCCGGCCTCGCCGACCGCCTCGACTTCGCCGGATGACTGCCACCCCCGTACAAGAGCCCAAGGAGCGAACTACATGACCAGCGCGAACATCGACATCGCCCGCACCTACTTCCAGGCCGTCCAGGCCGGAGACATGGGTGCTCTCGGCAAACTCCTCGACGCCGACATCGTCTGGCACCAGCCCGGCGCCAACCGGTTCTCCGGAGAGCACAAGGGCCAGGGCGCCGTCTTCCAGATGCTCGGCAGCATGATGGAGACCAGCCAGGGCACCTTCGCCATCGACAAGATCCACACTCTCATGGGCAACGGGGACCTGGTCGCCGCCACCATCCACTTCACCGGCCGCCACGGCGACGCGTCGATGAGCATGGACGGCGTCGACGTCCTGCGCGTCGAGAACGGCAAGATCACCGAGATGTGGCTCTTCTCCGCCGACCCGGCCACCGAAGACACCTTCTGGGGCTAGAACCTGCGGTGCCCGAGGCCGCCTCGGTCCCGGGCACCCACGAGTCGATGCGTAGCCACACGAAAGGCGCCCGCATGCGGGAGACGACCGAGCAGCGGTGGCGGGTGTTCGTCACGCACGGCACCCGTACCGGCCAGTTTTCCACTGTGCGCGCCGACGGCAGCCCCCACGTGACACCGGTCTGCTTCCTCCCAGACCGCGACGACATCGTGCTCACCACCGAGAAGAACGGCGTCAAGGGCCGCAACCTCGCCCGCGACGGATGGTTCGCCCTCTGCGTCGACGAGGACCGGCCACCGTACGCGTTCGCCCTGCTCCGAGGACGCGCCGAGATCTCCGAGGACCCCGACGACACGCTGCACCGGGGCGACCTCCTCGGCGCCCGCCGCATGGGCAACGACCGCGCCGAGGAGTACGCCGCACGCAACGGCGGCCTTGAACAACCTCCTCGCCCGGGGCGCACCGACAAGGTCAGCGCCTTCGACGGCAGCGCCGACCGACCCGGCTCACGACGCCGGCCGGCCGGGCTGCTTCGGCGCCCGCATGCCCGGTACCGGCGTCTGCCCGGCGGCCTTCCGCTCCGCGTCCAAAGCCCGTCCGGCTGCCCGCAGCCTGCTGAGGACCGCCGTCACCTCGCGCACGGACTTCTCGGGAATCGCCGACCCGATCCGCAGTTCCAGTTCGTCCTCGAAGACCTTCAGTGCTCCGTCCACCAGTTTCCGTCCCTCGGGCGTCAACTCGACGATCGAGGAACGGCGGTCGTTGGGATTGGCACGCCGCTCACACAGGCCCGCCGTCTCCAGACGGTCGACTACCTTGCTCGTGCCGCCCACGGTGATGGAGAACTCCTCCGCGATGTCCTGGATCCGCGGCCCGGGCCGACGCAACAGCAGGTGCAGCACCTCGAACGAGGTCAGCGGCAGGTCGTACTCGGCCCGCAACCGCCCCTCAATGCCATTCCACAGCTCGATCTCCAGCGAGACCAGCTCCCGGTACAGCCGCTTCAGGTCAGCCATCACTCATCTTCCGAAGAATTATCTTCCAGGGATGGTTAATCATAGGTCAGCGGTGTCGCGCCCTTCGCCGAACACCAGAGTGGGCGCCGCTGAGGGCGGAGGCCAACAGCTCAGCCGGTCACCCTCTGTAAGGGCTTGTCATGTGCCGAGCGGAGCCTGCGTCGGCAGTGTGCGGACGATGCCATGGTGATCGGCGAGCTGCTGCGCGCCTTCCGGGTGGGCGACCGGGCTGGTCGGGCGGCCCGCGTGGCCGGGCTGCTGGACCAGGTGGCGCTGCCCGCGTCGACGCTCGAGCGCAGGCCCGCCGAACTGTCCGGCGGCCGACGTCAGCGGGTGGCGCTCGCCCGCGCGCTGACGCTCTCGCCGGACCTGGTGGTGTGCGACGAGCCGGTCTGCCTGCCCTCGACGTCTCAGTCCAGGCACAGATCCTGCGGCCGCTCGCGCGGTTGCAGGCCGACACCGAAGTGGCGTACCTGTTCGTCTCGCACGACCTGGCCGGCGTACGGCAGATCGCGCACCATGTGGTGGTCATGCGGGCCGGACGGGTGGTGGAGAGTGCCCCGGCGGACGACTTGTTCCGCGCGCCCGCCCATCCCTACACGCTCGACCTGCTGGCCGCCGGGCCGGGCCGGGAGCGGCCCGGTGAGCGCATCCCGATCGCGAGCAGCGTGGCCGTCCGGCTTGCCCCGGTCACTCAGACGCAGGCGGGCCGGCTCGCGCCCTCAGCTCCTGCCGACAGCGGTGGACGTGCTGCTCGGCCTCTCGCACGGCGGAAGAGGGGGTGCCGTTCGCCGGCCCGGCCCGGTCGTCAGCGCGTCAGCGCGTCAGCGCGTCAGCGCGTCAGCGCGTCAGCGCGTCAGCGCGTCAGCGCGTCAGCGCGTCAGCGCGTCAGCGCGTCAGC
>NZ_JBSFTY010000010.1:0-17574 GCF_053591515.1 Streptomyces sp. NPDC003011 | reverse complement strand
GTCGTCAGCGCGTCAGCGCGTCAGCGCGTCAGCGCGTCAGCGCGTCAGCGCGTCAGCGCGTCAGCGCGTCAGCGCGTCAGCGCGTCAGCGCGTCAGCGCGTCAGCCGCATGCTGATGGCCTGGGTGGGCACGGTGGCTCCGCCCACGCGGGACGCCGCCGTCCGACTCCCGCACTTCGGGATGCGACTGTGCCAGCACGGCCGGAAGCTGTGAAGTCCCACCCGGTACTCAGACGTTCGCCGAACCAGCCCGTTCTGCTGCCCACGAAGCGCGCGCGAACGTTGCGGCCATGGACTGCAGCCTCCCGGACCGAGGCCACCCTACGGAGACAGGAGCGGTCGGTCCTTCCCTTCTTTCGACCCTGTGATGGCGGTACTGGGAACGGGGCGGATGCCGGACCGGCCGGGGCACTCTCACACGACGGGCGTTTTCGACCGCTCGTAGGGCGCCGGGCGCGGCAAAAGGGGTACCAGGAGCAGCGACCCGGCAACGACATACGGCAAAGGCGGCCCTCCATGCAGTTCGACGACAACGCCCGTCTGGACACCTCCGAGGTACAGGACGTGCGCGGCAGTCGGATCCCCGGTGGCGGAGCGACCATCGGCGGCGGTATCGCCGGCCTCGTCGCACTGGTCGTGGGACTCGTGCTCGGGATCAGCCCTGACCAGTTGGGCCTCTCCTCCGGTGATGATGAGCCGGCGCCGACCTCGTCCTCCCTCGCCCGCGTCGAGCAGGATTGCCGTACCGGACAGGATGCCAACGCCAAGGACGACTGCCGCATCGTGGCAGTGGTCAACAGCGTTCAGGACTATTGGGCGCAGGAGTCCGGGCGCCGCCAAGTCGCCTACACAGCGGCGCCGACAGTGCTTTTCAGCCAGCGCGTGAGTACGGCGTGCGGCACCGCTACGTCACAGGTGGGGCCCTTCTACTGTCCCGGCGACCAGAAGGTCTATCTCGATCTCGATTTCTTCGGCGAGCTGCGGACGAAGTTCGAAGCGAGCGGGGGGCCCTTCGCGCAGGCCTACGTGGTAGCGCACGAGTACGGGCACCATGTCCAGGATCTCGAGGGAACGTTGGACAAGTCCCAGGACGGGCTGACCGGTGCCGACAGCGCGTCGGTCAAGACGGAGCTCCAGGCCGACTGTTACGCGGGCGTGTGGGCGCACCACGCGACGACCGTCAAGGACGAGTCCACGGGCAGGCCGCTGATCACAAGCCTTACGGACGCGGACATCCGGGACGGGCTGGACGCGGCCGCGGCTGTCGGCGACGACCGGATCCAGGAGAAGTTCCAGGGGCGGGTGACCCCCGACACCTGGACCCACGGCTCTGCCGAACAGCGGCAGCAGTGGTTCGAGCGTGGCTACCGCACGGGAGACATGGCCCGGTGTGACACCTTCCGCTGAGCGAGACTCAGGCGCAAGTCCCGACATCGCAGGGAAGCGGAGCCGGGGGCCGGGGCCCGGTCAGCCGGTCGTGAGCGGTGTCCTGCTGCGCGTGACCTGGCGGCATGGTGTCCCCTGTTCCTGTGGTCCTGAGTCGCCGGCCTATGGCCTGTCCGGCGGATCTTTCCGGGCTCGGCGCTCCTGGCACGGCTGCGTTACTGGGCGGCACCAAGGTTGGCCGGACAGTCACGCGAGCGATGGCCACCGGTCGGCGGCCCACTCCAGCCATCCTGACCACCCAGGAGGCGGACCTCCTACCTCATGTCCATCGAGTTCCGTGGCGTTGGGCTCCTCGAACAGCGTCCTCCAGTGCAAGAGGTCCGTCTCGCTCATCACGAAGGTCTGATCAGGGGTGGTCGACTGGCGATGGGCGATCCGAGCACGTTGGGTCTCATGGTCCACCGGCACGTACACGAGTTGACAGGATGCGCCCACAGACATCACCAACCAGCGGATCGCGGACCTCTCGTCACGAGACCAGCATCCGAAATCCAGGACCACGTTCGTTCCCAGCTTCAGCGCCTCCAGACCCAGCCAGAGCAGCCGTCCTTCCAGCACATCGCGCTTCCCGGCCGGCTGCGGATCGCCGAACAGCGGGAGCATCCACTCATCCGGCGTCAGCCGCAGCGCGCTGTGCTCCTTGGCCAGCTGTCGAGCTCTCATGGTCTTTCCGGCCCCGGGCAGGCCAACCGTCAGGAACAACGTCGTCACGCCCAGATCTTGTCACGAAGGCTGAGAGGGCGTCTCACGTGGCGAGTTTCGCGAGCTTCTTGTAGCTGGTGAGGGCAGCAGCCAGGCCGAGGAAGGCGAGGAAGTGCGAGCCCTTTCGTTCATACCGATGGTCAGGCGACGGTAGCCGAAGAGCCAAGCGATCGACCGCTCGATCTTCCAGCGGTGCCGACCAAGGCGTTCGCCGGACTCGATGCCTGGCCGCGCGATGCGCGCGACGAGCCCACGCTCGCGCAGCCAGCTGAGGTGTTCGGTGGACAAGTACCCCTTGTCCGCACGGAGTTTGGTGGGCCGGCGGCGCCGTGGTCCCCGGCGGGACCGGACGGCGGGGATGCCGAGGATGAGCGGCTTCAGGGCGAGACTGTCGTGCATGTTCGCACCTGACACGGCGACGGCAAGCGGGATGCCCTGGGCATCGGACAGTACGTGCAGCTTGCTGCCCTTCTTGCCGCGATCGACCGGGTTCGGCCCCGTCAGCGATCCCCCTTTTGGCGCGAACGGAGGCCGCGTCGACGATCGCCGAGGTCCAGTCCACCTCGCCCCGGACCCCGAGTTCGTCCAGCACCGCCCGATGCAGCCGACGCCACAGGCCGACCTCGGTCCATGCCGTGAAGCGGCGATGTGCGGTGTCGGAGGACGTGCCGAACGTCGGCGGCAGCTGCCGCCAGGCGCAGCCGCTGGTCAGCACATACACCACTGCGGTGAACACGGCCCGCTCGTCTCACGCGGAGCGGTCCCGCCACCTTGCGGTCGAGCCGCGAACGACGGCAGTAACGGGGCAACCAGCTCCCAGAGTTCATCAGGAACCAGACGCTTCGACAGATCAGCACTCACGGCCGGCATCATGCCGCTCGAACATCAAGTCACGTGGGACGGCCTTCTATGCCTTGACTGATGCGGCCGATCTGGCGGCCTGCTCGAGCTTCGCGCAGTAGGCGGTGCGGGCGTCCTCATCGATCTGCATCTCGTGTTCGGGGCGCATCCCGGTTCGGCCGTCGACGCCTTCGCGCAGGATGTCGGCGTGCCCGGCATGCCGGTTGGTCTCGCCGAGGACGTGGACCAGGATGGCGAACAGGTTCGTGTTGAGATAAGGCTCCGGCCACCACGGCACGTGGCCGGGGGCATCGAGGGCAAGCTCGTCGATCGTCGCGTCTGAGTGTTCCCACGTGCGCCGGTAGAACCCGATGATCTGATCGCGCGCCTCGTCCTCAGCCGCCCACAGATCGCTGCCGTCGTGGTCCTGCCACCGGGACAGCGGTTCCGGGGACGGCCGGTCGAAGACCTCGCCGAAGTACCTGGCCTCGACACAGGCCAAGTGTTTTACCAGGCCGAGCAGGTTGGTCCCGGTCACTGTCAAAGGTCGGCGGGCGTCGTATTCGGACAGGCCGTCGAGTTTCCAGAGCAGCGCCTTGCGGTCCCGCCGCAGTCTCCCGTGCAGGTTGTCCTTCGCGAATTCATCGATCATGCGGCATGAGCCTGCCATGGGCTACTCGTGGCCTCAAGATCCCGTACTTAGACCGCAACGACCGGCAGAGCCGAAGCCTGGCCATGGCCACCGCCCCGAGCTACTCAAGAAGCTCGCGGAACTTGCCACGTGAGACAACCTCTAACTGATCGTTTCAGAATGAGGTTCGTGGGCGTCGCAAGCAGATGATGCTGCAGGCGAGTGGGAGCAGGCCAAGGTGGAGGTCGGCACGTCGCTCGTAGCGGATGCGCAGGCGTTTGAACTGGTGGAGCCGGGTGAAGGTCCGTTCCACGACCCAGCAGGTCTTGCCCAGTCCCGATCCGTGCGGGACGCCTCGGCGGGCGATCTTGGGTGTGATGTCGCGGGCTCGGAGGATGCGGCGGTACTTGTCGTAGTCGTAGCCGCGGTCGGCGAAGAGCCGGCCTGGCCGGTGCCGCGGTCGTCCGCGAAGTCCTCGGATGCGGGGGATCGCGTCCAGTAGGGGTGTCAACTGGGTGACGTCGTGCCTGTTTCCGCCGGTCAGGGTGACGTCGTGCCTGTTTCCGCCGGTCAGGGTGACGGCGAGAGGGGTGCCGTGCCGGTCGACGATCAGGTGGCGTTCGCTGCCCGGCCGTGCGCGGTCAACCGGCGAAGGCCCGGTGTGAGCCCCCCTTTGAGGGCTCGAACGTGTGAGCCGCCGATCGCAGCGTCGTCCATGTCCAGCAGTCCTGCCTTGCGCAGCTCGGCCAGGAGCACTTTGTGCAGGCGGGACCACACCCCGGCCTCGGTCCAGTCCCGCAACCGCCGCCACGCTGTCACGCCGCTGCACCCGGTCTGCTCGGCGGGTACATCTCTCCAGCTCACGTTCTTACGCAGTATCTAAAACGATGCCTCGCAGGGCCGCGCGGTCGTCCGCCGGCAGGCGTCCGGGATACCGATGACGGCGCGGCGGCCGGGGCGGCAGCAGCGGAGCGATACGTTCCCACAGATCATCAGGCACAAGATCATCCGGCACCTGGATCACTCTGCCGCCACCGGATCCGATCGCCAAGCCCTCACACCGAACTTCATCCCGAAACAATCAGCTTCACAGAGTACAGAGTTGGAGGCGGCCCGTACGGTCGTTCGACCCGAATTACCAAACGGACCGTACGGACAACTTCTGCACTCCACCCGCGCAGGACGATTCGTTACGAATGTCGGACGAGGTTCGCGCGCAGCACCTTTTCGAGGTTCAGCTCCACCTCGCGCGTGTGAACCCCCGCCGCGAGCGCTGCCCGGGCAAGCTCTCCAGACGCGGGAGTGAACGTTTCGCCGAGCAGGCGGTTTTCCGCGCGCAGTGCGTCCTCAAGCGTGCCGTCGGCCGCGTCGATTGCTTCGATAGCCGCAGCGCGGACACCGTCGGGCAGAGACGCGATGGCCAGTGCGACCCACTCAACATATTCATCCAGTTCTGCGGTGGGCAGAGCTCGGTTCACCCAACCCCACCGCTCGGCAGTCGCCGCGTCGACGAGCCCGCCTGTCAGCACGATCTCGAGAGCGCGAGCGCGACCCACGAGGCGGGGCAGGTGGGCAGTTGCACCGGCTCCAGGGACGATGCCGATCAGTGCCTCGAACTGGCCGAACGCCGCAGTCTCGAGGGCCGCGAATCGCAGATCCAGGCTGGAGACCAGCTCGGCTCCACCGCCACGGGCGAGTCCCGCGACCTTGGCGATGGTGGTCTGAGGCAGACGCCGCCAGCGTTCATGAAGCCGCATCATCGGGCCCGTCCCGACAAGCGTCTCCTCCGCGACCGGGAGGGCGGCGTAGGTCGCGGGGTCCTCCACGAATGACAGGTCGCCGTGCGCCAGGAAGAACTCCGGATTAGCGCTCTGGACCACGATGACGTGCAGATCGGGATCATTCTCGGCCGATGCAGCGACGGCGTCCAGGTCGAGCATGAGCTGCGCCGTCATCAGGTTGACGGGCGGAACATCAATCGAGACCCATAGCACTCCGTCCTGGCGCTTGAGATTGAGGCTGGGCAGGGGCTGTTCGGTCATGAGATTCCTTTGGGTTGCCGGTATCTCTGGTATACCTGGTACATGGCAGGTACTTCAAAGAAACCTGGTATCCGCGAAGATCGGGCCGGTCACGAGACCATCGTCGGCCCGCAGCGCGAGCTCCTGGATCAGCTGCTGGACAAGTGGGGTCATCTGCTGCTGGCCGCGTTGTGCCGGCAGCCGCGACGCTTCAACGAGCTCAAGAGAGAGC
Organism: Streptomyces sp. NPDC003011; assembly: GCF_053591515.1. Classification (NCBI taxonomy): domain Bacteria; kingdom Bacillati; phylum Actinomycetota; class Actinomycetes; order Kitasatosporales; family Streptomycetaceae; genus Streptomyces; species Streptomyces sp. NPDC003011. The sequence goes on along the minus strand of NZ_JBSFTY010000010.1, from coordinate 11,703 downwards.
TCGATGGGGTCACTCAAAAATCGCTGACGCAGGCACTGCGACGGTTGGAACGCAACGGCCTCGTCGAGCGCCGGGTACTGATGCAACGCCCCGTTGCTGTGGAGTACCGGATCACACCGCTGGGCCGCACGCTTGAGGAGCCCTTCTCGATCCTGCGCTCCTGGACCGCCGAGCACCTCCCCGAAGTCGAACGACACAGGGAGGCATTTGACAAAGGCGCGGACACCCTTCACTGATTTTTTCGGGATGAGTTCGGTGTGAGGGCTTGGCGATCGGATTCGGTGGCGGCAGAGTGGTCCAGGTGTCGGATGATCTTGTGCTTGATGATCTGTGGGAACGTGTCGCGCCGCTGCTCCCTCCTCGTCCGCCGCGGCGTCGGCGGTATCCGGGCCGCCTGCCGGTGGATGACCGTGCGGCTCTGCGCGGGATCGTCTACGTCTTGCGCACGGGTGTGACCTGGGCGGATGTGCCGACCGAGACGATCGGCTGCAGCGGGGTGACGTGCTGGCGGCGCCTGCGGGACTGGACCGAGGCCGGCGTCTGGCCCCGCCTGCACGAAATCCTCCTCGCGGAACTCCGCAGAGCCGGCCTGCTGGACATGGAGGACGCCGCGGTCGACGCCTCGCACGTCCGGGCCCTCAAAGGGGGGCTCACACTGGACCGTCGCCGGTCGACCGCAGCCGCCCCGGCAGCAAGCACCACCTGATCACCGACCGGCACGGAACGCCGCTTGTGGTGTCGCTGACCAGCGGAAACCGTCACGACGTCACCCAGCTCATACCCCTGCTGGACGCAATCCCCCGCATCCGCCGCCTGGTGGGCCGGCCCCGTCACCGGCCGCGGCGGCTGTTCGCCGACCGCGGTTACGACTACGACAAGCACCGACGACTCCTCCGCGCTCGCGGCATCACGCCGAAGATCGCCCGCAAGGTCACCGCCCATGGATCCGGCCTGGGCAAGACCAGGTGGGTCGTCGAGCGCACCTTCGCCTGGCTCCACCAGTTCAAACGCCTGCGGACCCGCTACGAGATACGCGCCGACCTCCACCTCGGAGTGCTCCAACTCGCTTGCAGCATCATCTGCTTGCGACGACTCCGAACCTCATTCTGAAATGATCAGTAAGTGATCACGGCTTGGGGCAAAGGCGGATTGAGATGTCCCCGCCCCATGCGCATGCCAACGAACCAAGACCGAGACGGTCGCAAGATCCGCCGGACAGGCCTTAGCCCGCGCGCCCCGGTACGGCAATGCGCGTGGCGCTCGCTGCAACCCTCCACTCCGTAGAACGCCGGACCGAGTCATCGCCAGCCCATGCGGAGCCATCGGTTCAGTCGGTCTTCCCCGGTCCGGCTTTCCGGCACCTCGATCAGCGGCGCAACCTTCACCGCGGCCCGCACACGGAGCTGGGTGGCGGAATGTCGCGTGCCGAGCCGCCCGTAGATCTCTTCCCTCCGAGACATGGATCAGATTCACAGCGCTCCCCCGCAGCCGCCTTCATGGCATCCAGAACGACGCTGAGGCCTCGCCCGCTCAAGGAGGCCCGGTCCAGGGGCACGCGCGACGGAGATCTGGCGCGTCGGCAGCGGCAGGGACGCCGCGCAGGGAGCACGCCCGACGCACCGGATGACGCGGGCGTCAAGCGGCCCCGCGGTCCGCGAGGACTGCCCGGGGGTCAGAACAGCCGCTCCTGGCACGCTCCTTGAGCAGAGCGCGGAGCGGACCGGCCTGTCCTTGCCGGAGCCGGTTCGTCGCCGAAGAGGGGAGCCGTACCGCACTCGTCCAGCTCGGCCGGGATCCGTCCGTCCGCCTCCGGTCGTGGCGGCGCGTCACGGTCGAAGTCGTCCGGAGTCATGCACACCCAGTCGCGGCCACCCTGCTCACTCACCCGTCGTCACCGCCTCTCCCCGGGCCCACTCTCGGAAGGCTTCCCGGGATTAAGTGCTGCCCACCTGTGATCAGTTCCACCATCGGGGCAGCCTGAACACCCGGAACTCGGGCGGCCGTCGTCGACTGCCGTGACGGTCCGCCAGGGGACGCGGACGGACTCTGAACACACGGCCGGTCGTGTCAACCCCGACCTGATCACCGTGCAGCCGCGCGGCGCCAAGGTGACTCTCCTCGACGGCACCGCCGACTCGCAGGCCCAGCGGCAGCACGCGGACGGGCGGAAGGTGGCATGGCCGTTGGCGGAGGATCGCGGGGCGACGAAGGCGGTGTCATGTGCGGAAGCAGGGCCCGCCGTCGCGCGCAGGCGTCCGTGCAGGCGCGCTCTGCGCGCCGTGACCTCCGCGCGGGTCAGGGGCGCTTGGCGTTTCCCGGCGAGCGCGGTGGCTGCCGCCTCCTGGCTGGTGAAGCACCGCACGGCCGCGCTCTGCCCGACGCCGCGCGGGTCGAAGCCGATCACGTCGTACCGCGCGGGGACCTCGGCCGACAGGTAGTTCTCCGCCCGATAGGCGAAGCGCAGGCCTGACCGGCCGGGGCCGCCGGGGTTGACGAACAGGCTGCCCAGGCGCCTGGCCGGGTCCGAGGCTGGTGCCGGAGCATGACCACGCCCACGGTGCCCGCGTCGGGGCGGGCGTGGGCGCGTGGGACCTGCCGCACCGCGCAGTCGGCGATACCCGGACCGAGCGGGGAGCCGGTTCGAGGACCTGGTCGGACGGCAGTCAGCGCACGCGGTGCTACTACGGCCGGGCGTGAGCGGCCGGCGCGGGGTGCGTCAGCACGGCCAGGGCGGCGGCGCAGGCGGCGGCGCAGGCGGCGGTGGCCACCGGTGGCGCGGACGGTGTGCCGGAAGGTCATGGCGGGGCGGCGGCCGGGCATGGGGCTCCTCGCTTCCCTCGGGTGACGGAGTCGGGTGCGATGGCCGTAGCGATGCCTGGCTGTTCCCCGGCCGGAAGCCCCGGCAGCCGATGCACCCCGCCAGGCGACAGGACCGGTTTCTCTGCGGATCAGGTCGAAAGTCGTCTGTGCGTGCATTGACCCAGGACGCACTCCGCGGTTTCATCGCGTGAGTCCTCCGCACAGACCGTGTCGGCGCGTTACCGGGCACGAGTGCACGGGGGTGACTGTGGCCGTCCTCGGCCGAAGGGGGAACCACCTGATGAGACCATTACCACGCATCTCCATGACCGCCGCCCTGGCGGCCGCCCTCACCTGTCTGACCTGGCCCGCGGGGGCGGCGGGCGCCGACCTGGCCCCGCGCACCGAACGGCTCAGCGTGGCACCCGACGGCACCGGCGGGAACTACCACTCGGTAACTCCGGTCGTCAGCGCGGACGGAGGTGTCGTCGCCTTCATGTCGTCGGCGACCAACCTGATGCCCGGAACGGACGTGCCCAACAGCGTCTTCTACCGGACGGCTCCCGGTGCGCCCCTCAAGCGCGTGACGCTGCCGGGTGAGTCGACGATGTTGCCCCGGGTGTCCGATTCCGGGCGCCACCTGACGTTCACCTCGTACTCGGCCACGACCCAGAAGTACTCCGTCCACGTGATGGACCTGCGCACCGGGCGCGTCGAACCCGTGGCGCCCGCGCTGGAGGACGGCTACCGCGCGGACTACGGCGCCGCCCCGCTCAGCGCGGACGGACGGTACCTGGCCTTCGTGGCCGAGACCGCCGCCGACGAGAGCGGGGTGTCCCGCTGCCGGATCATGCTCCTGGACCGCCGGACCCAGCAGTTGTGGCGGGCCGGCCCGTCCACGGACCGCGAGTGCCAGGACATCTCCATGAGCGCCGACGGCCGCAAGGTGGCCTACCGGGTCGGCTACTCGGGGCCGTCCGACGACGACAAGGCGGACATCCTGGTGTACGACCGCCTGACCGGGCAGACCGCGCAGGCCGACGTCACCCACAACGGGGCGCCGGCCGACAGGTCGGCGCTCGCTCCGGTGCTGAGCGCCGACGGCTCCAAGGTCGGCTTCAACTCGGTGGCCACGAACCTGGTCCCGGGCACCGACCCCAACGGGGACACCAGCACATCGTGGAACGCCTTCGTCCGCGACCTGCGCACCGGCACACTTCAGCGGTACGACGGCCACTCCCCCACCGATGTCACCCTGGTTTCGGATCTGTCGGCGAACGGCTCGAAGCTGCTCCTCAACACGGCCGACGCGGACCGCAGGACGCTGGGGCTGATCCTGCGCGATCAGCGCACCGGCCACGAGGAGTTGCTCTCACCGGGACAGGACGGCAAGCCCGTCATCGTGGGCCGAGCGGCACTGAGCGCGGACGAGTCGACGGCCGTCTTCGACTCCTATCACCCCGGTCTGGTCCCCGACGACACCAACCTGATCGGAGACGTCTTCGTGCGGACCCTGCGCTGAGCTGCCGACAGCGCGGCGGACAAGGCAATGACCTATGCCCCACCGGTCGGCACAGAGGCGCCGGCCCCGCCTCTCCGGTGCCGTAACCCAGCAGTCGATCGCCCCGGGCCGGGCCGGGCCGGGCCGACCGGCACGCATCCGTGCTGACACCCGGCCAACCGGCTGCGGTGGCGGCGAACAGGACACAGAGCTGGGCTGCCCGACGGAGGACGGGAGTGGTCTCCGCCTCCTACGCCCACCCAGTACAACATCCAGAGCGCGAGCGAGCTGGGGCGGCCGGCATCACCCCACGGGACCTCACGGCCACCCTGCTCGCCGTGCTGGTGCTGCTCGCATCGCGGCGTCCTGCACAAGACGCGGATCGGCACGGCTGTCCGAGCGGTCTCCGCAGAGGGCCACTCGCCGGCACTGCCTGCCCCGGGCCTCCGCCTGATCAGAGGTACCGATGGTTCCGCGGATGTCCGAGGATCCGGCGCAACTCGTTCCCGAGCTGGCGGAGTTGTCGGCGGCGCTGTTCAAGGTCACTGGCAATGGTTCGGTGCCGCGCTCCACGATCAGCCTCGTCCAGTTGCGTGCTGGTCAGATCGTCGGCAGCACTTACCTGACCGTTCTGCACACGGGCTTCCTGCGCAAGGCCGGGGAGTCGGAGGAGCGGATCACGTCGGTGGCCTCCTGGCCGGACTCGCCGTACTTCACTGGTGCCGAGCGTGCCGCGCTGGCACTGGTGGAAGCCGTGCTTCAGCCGTCCGCGGACGGCGAGAGAGTTTCCGACGAACCGCCCCGACATGAACCTCCACGTAGGACTGCACCCGCGCCCGCAGCCAGATCAAAGCGGCCGGCTCCACCGGCGGCCGCCTACGGACCGGTGCGGACGACTGCTTGGTCGCCGTGCGGGCCGAACATGTGCAGGATCTCGACGGCGTCCGTGCCGGCGGGGCCGAACCAGTGGGGCTCTGTGGTGTCGAACTCGGCCACCTCGCCCGGTCGGAGAGTGGCCTCCCGTTCGCCGAGGATGAGGCGGAGTTCACCGGCGAGCACATACAGCCATTCGTAGCCGCGGTGGGTGACGAGCTTCGGCTCGCGGTGTGCGAGTACCTGCTTGAAGACCTGGACCCGGCCGGGGTACTGCGTCAGCGGTACGAGGACACTCCCGCGTCCCTGGCTGCGGGGTTTGAGGTGGACACGCGGGTCGCCGGTGGCCGGCGCCGCCACGAGCTGGTCCAGTGCGACCCGGTGAATGCGCGCGAGCGGGATGAGCAGGTCGAGGGTCGGGCGCCGTCGGCCTGACTCAAGACGCGACAGCGTGCTCACCGAGATCCCGGTCTCGTCCGCGAGTGTCTCCAGGGTGAGTCCGCGGTCGCGGCGCAGTTCACGCAGCCGCGGCCCGATGCCGTCGAGGATTTCCGAGAGTTCCACATCCATCGGGCCATTTTGCAGTCTTCGCAAAGTTTCTGGGCCTCGGCTCCCCGCAGAACCGAGCATGAGCGGGCAGATCATCCCGGCACCACCGAAGGGGAACTCCCGTGACCGCCGCATCCCTGGCCGCACCACCACTCGCGCTCAGTGCGCGTCGGCGCTGGACGGTACTCGCCGTCTGCGCGCTGAGCATGTTCCTGGTGGGTGTGGACACCACCATCGTCAACGTGGGTCTGCCCGAGATCGGGCGCGGCCTGGGCGTGGGCACGCGCGGTCTCGAATGGATCGTCGACGCCTACACCGTGGTCCTGGCCAGCCTCCTCATCGTGTCCGGCGCGCTCGCGGACCGCTTCGGACGGCGCCGGGTCTTCCAGTGCGGACTGGTTCTCTTCGGCATCGCCTCGCTGGCCTGTGCCCTGGCTCCGTCACCCGGCCTGCTCGTCGCGGCGCGGGCCGTCCAGGGTATCGGGGCCTCGATGCTGAGCCCCGTGGCCCTGGCCATCGTCGTGAACGCGATGCCGGACCCACGGGAGCGGGCCCGGGCGATCGGTATCTGGGCGTCGGTCTTCGGGCTCAGCATGGCGGCGGGGCCGGTCACCGGCGGGGCGCTCATCGCCGCGTTCGGTTGGCGGTCGGTGTTCTGGATCAACGCACCGGTCGTCGTCGCCGCCCTTGTGCTGGTCGCCGTGTTCGTACCGGAGTCCCGAGCGGCGCGCGCCCGGCGGCTGGACCTGCCCGGCCAGGTGCTTCTCACCGCGGCTCTGTTCCTCTCCGTCGGCGTCCTCATCGAAGGGCCCCACATCGGCTGGGCCTCACCCACGGCGCTGACCGGTTACGCCCTGATCGCAGTCGCCACCTTCACGTTCGTCCGGGTCGAACTCCGTCGGCGGGAACCCTTGATGGACCTGGGGCTTTTCCGGCGTCCTCCCTTCCTCACGGCGGTCTTGGGAGCGATGGCGGTGTTCGTCGCACTCAACGTGAGCCTGATGCTCACCACGTTCTACCTCCAGCACGGACGCGGCTGGAGTCCGTTCGCCGCAGGCACGGCGACCCTGCCCATGGCGCTCGGGGCCATCCTGTGCGCGCCCTGGTCCGGCATCATGGTGGGACGCCTGGGACCGCGACGTCCGCTCCTCCTTGCCGGTGGGTTCATCACCGTCGGCGGCCTGAGCCTGGTGAACCTCGGCCAGGACACGAACGTGCTGCTGCTCCTGCTCGCCTACCTGCTCATCGGCATCGGATTCGGATTCGCCAACGCACCTCTCACCAGCATCGCAGTCGGCGGACTGCCTCCGTCCCGGGCCGGCGTGGCCGGAGCGATCACTTCGACCGCTCGTCAGATGGGCTCGGCGGTGGGCGTCGCCGTCGCCGGAGCCCTCGTCACGGGCGTCCGCCCTCCCGATCTCGCTCGTGCGTCCCACACGGGATGGCTGCTCGTGGGGGCTTGCGGACTGTTCCTGTTCGCCGCGGCGCGCACCTCCCAGCCGGCGGCCACGGCCAAGGCGTAGACCTGGTGACGGCCGGCGCCAGCAGAGCTCCCACAGGCTCGGGAACGCGGCACGGAACGCGGCACGGAAGGAGGCGCCGGTTGGGCGGACGGCCTGCCGTGATGACGACGGCTACGGCGACCGGGAGGGCACCGCAAGGTCACCGCCAGTGTGATCAACGTGGTACGGATCTGGGCGAGGCGATCGCCGATCACCGCGTCGGCGTCCTCCGCCGGCCCGGAGGGCAGCAGCATCCAGCGGCCAGCGGCCAGCGGCCAGCCCGACGGTCGCCCACACGGCCTGTACGGTGCACGGTGAGTCGCCGGAACCGTCCGTCGTCGGTCGTGCCGACCGGGGCGGTGCAGGTGAACCGGGCGCGGGTCCCCACCATGCTCCCTCCTGGCCGCCCGGCGCTGCCGGCGCTGCCGCACCAGCGGCTGCCAGCGGGCCCGTACCGCGTCGTCGCTCTTCGCGCGACGTAGGCGCTGGCATGCTTGCGGGCGCCGCGACGGTAGCCGTTGACGGAGTCGGCGGTGACCCCCAGCTCCGCTGCGACGGCTCTCGCGCTGCCGAACTGCTTGAGCAGGGAGCCGATCTGGCCCTTGAGGGATTTCGGCGGCTCCTTGGTGAACGCCTCCCGGTCGGCGCGCTCGATCGTGTCCTCGAACTCCCCCACAGCCCAACTCCCCTTCGGTTGCAACGGCGTCGCCACCCTTGACGTGGCGAGCCGGGTTCAGGCCCTGCTCCACCATCAGGTCGACCACCGGCCACAGCACCGACTGGAAGCCCTCCAGTTCGGCCAGGCCCGGGGTGGGTCCGGGGCGGAAGGCACCAGGCTTCGGCATGCCGGTCTCCGCGTAGGGCAGGAATTCCAGCGGGTACCGGCCCGTCATCTCCGTCGTCTCCGTCGTCTCCGTCGTCTTGAGCAGTTTGCGGTGCACGTTGACCCGGGCCTTGCCGATGACGGCGGCCCGGATGTCCGGACGCCAGGTCGGCCGCATCATGGCCGGTCACGGGTGCCCGTCCTCTTGAGCGTTCCCATTCCGTTTCCGCGCATCTACCCCTCACGGAAAACGGCCGCCGAGCTCGGCGAGAGCCGTACGCACCACCTGCGCGGCAAGCTCGTCATCTGCGCGGACAACACCTCAGCGCTGCTCGCAGCGGTCCGGCTTCACCGTCACCGGCGACCACGGCCCCCACGAGCCGGGCGCCTGGGCGCCTGGGCGGAGGGCCTGACGGCCGCGAGGGGCGGCGGGCACCAGCCCGACTGGTGCCCGCCGCCCTCGCATGCTCGGCCCCGCGACGCTCAGCCGTCGGCCGGGAACTCGCCGGAGAAGGCGGCGGCCACGCGCAGCCAGGGTCCCGCCTCGTCCTGCCGCCCTTGGCGTTGCAGGGTGCGGCCCAGCATCAGGTGAGCGTAGTGCTCCACCGGGTCGCGGTCGATCACCAGACGCAACTGCTCCTCAGCACGGCTCAGTTGAGCGGAGTGGTAGTAGGCGCGAGCCAGCAGCAGCCGCGGGCCGGTCTGCTCCGGGGCATCCTCGACGACGACGGCCAGCAGCCGGGCGGCGCCGATGTAGTCCTTGGCGTCGAAGAGCAGCTGAGCCCGCTCCCAGCGTTCGCCGGTGGTCTCCTCGTGCGGCAGACCGGCGCCGTTGTCGAACAGGTGCAGAGCGCTCGCCCAACGGTCGGGCGCCACCCCGTCGCCCGCCGGGTACTCGTTGAAGTTCCCGCTCATCAGTCTTCGGTCCTCCCTTCCAGTTCCCGCGTGCCCTGCACGCGTCCTCACGCCGGCCTGAGTGCGGCCGGCTGTTGCTCGAACCGCACAACGGTCTCGGTGGGCTCGGCGTCGGCCGGGCGGCCGCCCATGAGACCCGCCAGCTCGCCGCCGGCCCGGCCGATCCGGGCGGCGAGACCGTCGCTGCGCCCGTCCCCGGCCGTGCCCCAGTCCTCGGACGCCCCGTACACGGCGGTGGGGACGACGATCGCCCGCAGGTACGCGAACAGCGGGCGCAGCGCGTGTTCCAGCACGAGCGAGTGCCGGGAGCTGCCGCCGGTGGCCGCGATCAGCACCGGACTGCCGACGAGCGCGGTGTTGTCCAGCACGTCGAAGAAGGACTTGAACAGCCCGCTGTACGAGGCGGAGAAGACCGGCGTGACGGCGATGACACCGTCGGCCTCCTCGACGGCCTGCAGCGCGCCGCGCAGGGCGGGCCCCGGAAAGCCGTTGACCAGGTGGTGCGCGATGTCCGTCGCCAGGTCGCGCAGTTCGACCTCGTGCACGTCCGTCTCACGTCCCGCGTCCGCCAGGCTCCGGCGGGTGGCGTCGGCGAGCCGGTCGGCGAGCAGCCGGGTGGAGGAGGGCAGGCTCAGGCCCGCTGACACGACCACCAGCTTCAGGGGCTTCATCGTCAGATCCTTTCGTGTGGTCTCCGGCAACCGGTCAGGCGGTCGCCGCGCGCTCTGCGTCGCGCGCCGCGAGCAGGGATGCGTGGTCGGGGGCGTCGGGCACGTCGGCCGGCCGGTTCTTGGCGAACTCCTTCCGGAGCACCGGTACGACCTCCTCACCGAGCATGTCGATCTGCTCGAGCGCGGTCTCCAGCGGGACTCCGCCGCCGTCCACGATGAACAGCTGGCGCTGGTAGTCGCCGGCGTACTCGCGGAAGGTGAGCGTCTTCTCGATGACCTGCTCGGGGGTGCCGACGGTCAGCGGGGTCTGCTCCATGTACTCCTCCATGGAGATCCCGCCGCCCATCTGCTGCGAGTGGTCGAAGAAGGGGCGGAACTCGCGGACGGCGTCCTGGGACTTGGGGCGCATGTAGACGTGGCCGCCCAGGCCGACGATGGCCTGCTCGGGGGTGCCGTGGCCGTAGTGCGCGTACCGGTCCCGGTACAGGTCGATCATCCGCTTGGTGTGCTCCTTGGGCCAGAAGATGTTGTTGTGGAAGAAGCCGTCACCGTAGAACGCGGCCTGCTCGGCGATCTCCGGCGAGCGGATCGAGCCGTGCCAGACGAACGGCGGTACGTCGTCCAGGGGGCGCGGCGTGGAGGTGAAGCCCTGCAGTGGTGTGCGGAACTTCCCCTCCCAGTCGACGACGTCCTCGCGCCACAGCCGACGCAGCAGGGCATAGTTCTCGATCGCGAGGTTGATGCCCTCCCGGATGTCCTTGCCGAACCACGGATAGACCGGGCCGGTGTTGCCCCGGCCCATCATCAGGTCCACCCGCCCGTCGGCCAGGTGCTGGAGCATCGCGTAGTCCTCGGCGATCTTCACCGGGTCGTTGGTGGTGATCAGCGTGGTCGCCGTGGACAGGATGATCCGCTCGGTACGGGCGGCGATCCAGCCCAGCATCGTGGTCGGGGAGGACGGCACGAACGGCCGGTTGTGGTGCTCGCCGGTGGCGAAGACGTCCAGCCCCACCTCCTCGGCCCTCTGCGCGATGGCGACCATCGACTTGATCCGCTCACGCTCGCTCGGGGTGCGCCCCGTCGTCGGATCGGTGGTCACGTCACCGACGGTGAAGATGCCGAACTGCATCGCCTTCAGCCTTTCCATGAGGTTGATACATCAACTATGACTGTGCAACGAGCTGCCGCACATCTCTATTCCGGCCACCGGCTAGGCCTGCTCCTCGATACGCTCGGCCACCCGGTTCGCCACGCCGGCGTACAGGCGAAGCTCCTCCGGTGCCAGGAGGTCGACGAACAGCCGGCGCACGGCCTCCACGTGGCGGGGCGCGGCCGCCGCGATCGTTTCCCGGCCCGCCGGGGTGATGACCACGAACGCGCCGCGCCCGTCCTCGGGACACTCCCGCCGGACCACCAGCCCGCGTTTCGCCATGCGGGACACCTGATGGGACATCCTGCTCTTCTCCCACTCCAGGCACTTGGCGAGATCCGCATGACGCTTGCGGCCACCCGGGGCTTCACTGAGGTCGACGAGCACCGCGAAGTCAGCGGTGGACAGATCGGATTCCGACTGCAGGTGGCGGGAGAGCCGTCCGCCCAGCTGCTCCTGCATGCGAACGAAGCCGCGCCAGGCGCCTTCCTCCCCCGGGGTGAGCCATTGCGGTTGTTGAGTCATACAACGAGTGTAGCCGTTGGTTGACTCATCATCTACCTCTTGAGGTGTGACCTCACTGACCTGGAGTTCGCCTCCGCGGTCCGTTCGGTTGCGAGTCCCAGCCATCGCAGGACATCAGGCCTCGACGCAGGCGGTGACGTCGGCGATCTCGTCACGCGTCCACAGGAACGGTCCCCGGGGCGATCATGAGTGTGGGAGCGGCTCAACGCGGCGGGGAGTCGGCGTGCGCCGGCGCGCTCGCCGCCCGGCGGGACACCGAAGCGGGCCTCTCCTGGCAGGCTGGCACCCATCATCCTCATACCGCCCTCCGCGGCCGGCGCGCGGACGCCGGGGCCACCGCCGTGACGCAGGGGCGCCAGGTGAGTCCCGACCTCGGCCGCCGCGCGTCGCGCGGG
>NZ_JBSFTY010000009.1:96684-146638 GCF_053591515.1 Streptomyces sp. NPDC003011 | reverse complement strand
CACCGCCGTCCGGGACAGCTCATCGACTACCTGGTCATCACCTACCTGCAGCGCGGCGAGCCGGCGGCTCAGCACCAGGCCGGTCACCGCCCAGCCCGCGCACAGCGCCAGGGAGTACCCCGCCGCCATGCCCGTCACGGCCCAGCGGGCCGGCAGCAGGTGGGCGGCGGCCAGCGACAGTCCCGCGTTGAGGGCGACGATCACGAGGCCCAGCAGGAACGGGGTACGGGTGTCGGAGAGCGCGTAGAAGGCGCGGGACAGGACGTACTGGCCCGACAGGGCGACGAGTCCCGGCGCGAAGGCCATCAGGATCCCGGCCATGGCGGCCGTGTCGGCGGCGCTGGTCCTGCCGTAGCCGAAGACGAGGGCCATCACCGGCTGGGCGAGGGCGAACAGCGCGCAGGCGGCGGGTACGACGGCCGAGGCGCTGACGCGCAGGGCGTGGGAGACGTCGCGCCGCACGGCGGCGGTGTCCCCGTCGGCGGCGGCCGCGCTCATCCGGGGCATCAGCGCGGTCACCACGGAGACCGTGATGATGCCGTGCGGGACGACCCACAGGGCATAGGCGTTGTTGTACGCGCCGTATCCGGGGCCGCCGTCGAGGCCCGCGGTGGTGGCCAGCCGGGTGGTGACCCAGTAGGCGGCCTGGTTGGCCAGGACCAGCAGCACCAGCCAGCCGGCCGACCGCAGGGGGCGGGTCAGTCCGCTGCCGCGCCAGTCGAAGCGGGGCCGCCAGCGGAAGCGGGCCGCGCGCAGCGCGGGGACGAGGGCGAGTGCCTGGACGGCGATACCGGCGGTGGTGCCCCAGCCGAGCACGGCGGTCTCGGTCGCGGTGAGCGTGTCCCCGCGCCCCGTGGCCAGGGCCAGGTACAGACCGAAGACGGTCATGACGACGACGTTGTTCAGGACCGGCGCCCACATCATCGCGCCGAACCGGCCCCGCGCGTTGAGCACCTGCCCGAGCAGCGTGAACAGTCCGAGGAAGAAGATCTGGGGCAGGCAGTAGCGGGCGAACGCGGTGGTCATGGCCGCCTGCCCGCCGGTGTAGTCGGTGTACGCGCCGACGATCGCGGGAGCCGCCCACACCGCGGTCGCGGTGATCGCGAGCAGGGCGACGACGCAGACGGTGACGAGCCGGTCGGTGTACGCGGCGCCCCCGTCGTCGTGCTGCCTGGCGGCCTTGACCAGTTCGGGCACGAAGACGGCGTTCAGCGCGCCGCCGAGGAGCAGCATGTAGACGATGGTGGGCAGGGCGTTGCCGACCGCGTAGCCGTCGGCGGTCGGCCCGATGGTGCCCAGCGCCGCCGCGACCACGGCGGACCGGGCGAACCCGGTGGCCCGCGAGACGACGGATCCGGCGGCCATGACGGCACTGCCGCGTGCCGTGGAGGCCGCCTTCGCCGCCGCGCGGTCCGTGCCGGCGGGCATCGCCGGCGTCGTGCCGGCCGGCGGTGTCGTCTGCCTCATCGGCGGTTCAGGTAGGCCTGGAAGGCGCGGTGAAGCGCGTGGTTGGCGCTGCCGCCCAATGCCCTCTCCCATTCCCCCAGCGTCTCGACGACCTGTCCTCCGGTGCCGAGCTTCCACCGCAGCAGTCCGTACGCACGTTCCTCAGGATCGAGAGTGGAGGGTACCCCGCGCATGTCGTAGACGTCGGCGCCGAGGGCGTGGGCGTCCTGCAGCATCCGCCACTGAAGGGCGTTGGAGGGCCGCACCTCGCGGCGGTGGTCGGCCGAGGCGCCGGTCTGGTACCAGGCCCGGCGGCCCACCGTGATCATCGTGTGGGCGGCCAGGATCTCTCCTCGGTGGCGGGCGAGGTACAGCTTCATCCGGCCCGGTTCCTCGGCGTTGAGTGCCGCGTACTGACGCTCGTAGTAGGCGAGCGAGCGGCCGAGCCGGAACCCGTCGCGTCGCTCGGTGATGCCGAGCAGCCGGTAGAACTCGGGGAGTTCGGCCGCACTGCCCACCACCACCTCCACGCCCTCCTTCCGGGCCCGGCGCACGTTGCGGCGCCACTCCTGGTTGAGCCCGGCCCACAGGTCCTTGGTGGTGCGTCCGGCGAGCGGCACGTGGAAGACGTGCCGGGGCTGGGCGTCCCCGTCCCCGCCCCCGCCCCCGTTCCCGTTCCCGTTCCCGCCGGGACCGTCACCACCGCAGCGGTGCCAGCCCCGGGCCCGCAGCCGCTCGGCGACGGCGGTGCCGAGCGGGTCGACCTCACTGGCGAGGACGTCGCCCAGGCGCCGGCCCGGGCCGGTGAGCGGCTTGAGCAGGGCGGCGTCCCAGCGCCGGTAGGCGGGCGACGGGCCGATGCGCACGGCGAAGGCGCCCGCGCGGCGCAGGTGTTCGAGGAGCGGACCGAGCCAGTCGTCGACGTCGGGGTCGTTCCAGTCGGCGACGGGCCCCTCGGGGAGGTAGGCGAAGTACTTGCGGGTGCCGGGGAACTGCCGCAGCAGCACCAGGGCCACGCCCGTCAGTTCGCCCGCCTCCGGATCCGGCCCCCAGCCGAGCAGCTGGGCGCGCCAGCCCTCCTTGACGTCGGCCCAGGACGGGCACTGCAGGAAACCGGCGCCGAGGGACGCGCCGGCGGGGGACGCGAGGAAGGCGCGGTACGTCGTCGCGGTGATGGTGCGCAGGGCCACGCCCGGGTTCCGTGGCGGGGGCACGCGGCTGGGCGGCACGAGCAGCGCTGACACAGTCTGAGCCTCTCCTTCTCCCCGGGCCTGTCGCGGGGACGCACCGGATGCTCACAGCGGCCCATGACCGCTCCATACGGCGAATGTGACCGGACCATGACCGTTCCTCACCGATCACCGTCACCTTGCTCCATAGCGGCTGACCTCGGGTTTCACGGCTCTAGAGTCACGACATCGGCGAACCGTCCGCCCCGTTCCCGCCCTTCCCGGAGGTCTCGTTGCCCCGCATCCGTGCACTCGCCCCTGCCCGCGTCCGGGCCGCCGTCGTGGCCGCCCTGCTGGCGCCGCTCGCCGCCTGCTCGTCGGGCGCCTCCACCGGCGCCCCGGACGCCAAGGGGACGCCGGACACCGACGACCGCCCGGTCACGGTCACCGTGACGCCCGCCGGAGAGCAGGTCTCGGCGGGCGAGCCCGTGCGGGTCAGGGCCGCGGGCGGCAGACTCACCTCGGTGACCGTCTTTGACGCCGAGGGCCGCCGGCTCGCCGGCGAGGTCGCCGCCGACGGCCGGTCGTGGGTCTCCGACCGCAAGGCGGTGCCCGGCGCGGCGTACACGGTGACGGCGGCGACCCGGACCGAGGGCGGCACCGCCAGGAGCACCAGGACCGCCTTCACGACGGCTCCGGCGGACAAGGTCAACAAGGTCGACTGGCGGCCGGGCGCCGGCGCCACCGTCGGCGTCGCCCAGCCGGTCTCCCTGGTCTTCGACCATCCGGTCAGGAACCGGGCCGAGGTCGAGAAGCAGCTCAGGATCACCACCTCGAACGGCACCGAGGGCTCCTGGGGCTGGATACGCGACTGGTCGGGCGGGGACCGGGTGGACTGGCGGCCCAGGACGTACTGGAAGCCCGGGACCAAGGTCACGCTGAACGCCGAGCTGAACGGCACCGACTCGGGCGCGGACGGCGGCTGGTTCGTACGCGACTACACGACCGCCTTCACCATCGGCGCCCGGCAGATCGTCAAGGTCGACCTCGACAGCCACCGGCTCACCCTCGAACGCGACGGCGAGACGGTCCGGCGGATACCGGTCTCCGGCGGCACGCCCGGCGGTGACAAGCGCTCCTGGCGCGGAACCGCCGTGCTCATGGCCAAGGAGGGCACGATCAACATGAACTCCGAGACGGTCGGCCTGGGCGACGCCTACGACAAGATGGTCGACCACTCGATGCGGCTGACCTGGTCGGGCATGTACGCGCACGCCGCCCCGTGGAACGCCCGCCACTTCGGCCGGGCCAACCGGAGTTCCGGATGCATAGGGATGAGCGACGCGGACGCGGCCTGGTTCTACCGTCAGGTGCGCCCGGGGGACCCGTTCGAGATCGCCGGCAAGGACACCAAGGGCGTGGTCGCGCCCGGGAACGGCTTCGGCGCGTGGAACCTCTCGTGGGACCAGTGGCAGCGGCGGAGCGCGTTGCGCTGAGCAGCGGTCCGGGCTCCTGCGCGCCGGCCGCCTGATCCTCCCGGTGCCGGCAGCCGGCGTCCACGGGCGGTGGGACGCGCCGAGCCCACCGTGGTCCGCGCGAGCCTTCCGGTCGGTGGTTCCCGATGTCGTGCCGTCCGCACAGGTGTGGTCCCGGTGGCGGACGGGGCCTCAACGCCGCGCGTGGCGGATCCTCAGCCGTCCGAACCCCATGGCCCCGGAGATCCGGATCGTGGGCCCGCCGGCCGCGGAGCGCCGCGGGGGCTTGTAGCGCGTGTCCTTCCATCCGGTGCGCAGATCGTCGAAGTCGACGAGCGCGTCGCGAGGCACCGTGATCTTCGCCCTGCCGGTACCGAGTCGCAGCTCGATGTCGACCACCGGATGCCCGATGACCGCGCGGGACAGGTCGAGGTGCACCCGTCCGTATGCGGACTCGACCTTGAGCCTGCGAGGTACCCGCCATGCGCCTCGCCGCTTGATCCGTCCGCCGGCGGCGGCGATCGTGGACGCGGTGTCCGCCTTCGTCCGCGGGAGCGAGGCCAGAGCCGGCCCGAGCTCGCTGTGCGTCCTGGCGGTGAGGATCTGGTGGAGGCGTTCGTCCATCTCCTCGTGTGAGATGTGCCCTTCGGCGTACGCCTCCTGCAGGCGCTGCACGGCCGTGTCGCGGTCGTCTTCACCGACCGGCGAAGACAGGTCTTCCGGCAGAGAGGTCACCGTCTCACTCTAGAGCCGTGCCGCCCGTGCGGACACTCCAAGGCCCTGAGCGGGCACGGCACTTGACGGTACGGCCGGTTCGCCCGGCCGCGGGGCCCCGCTCGCCGGGCCGCCGGCGTGAGGATTCACACCAGTTCCGGTTGTGGCTCTGCCTGCTGTGCCGGTGCGGTGCTCGGTTCGCGCCGGGTGATGGTCCGTACGTAGCCGTGGACCACTGAGGCCATCGCCAGGATGAGCAGGGGGCCGTAGACCCACGGGTGGCCGGCCATCTCCGACGGCAGGTAGCGGTACGACAGCAGGAGCGCGACGAAGACGGTGGCGCCGTAGGCGACCAGTCGGGTCCCCGACCGGTCCCAGCCGCGGTCGTGCGAGCGCAGAGCCGCCTCGATGGTGAGCGCGAACACCACGCCGGCGATGAGATCCACGCCGTAGTGGTAGCCGAATCCCAGGGTCGCGGTGAGCGTGGCGACCAGCCAGAGCGTGCCCGCCCAGCGCAGTGTCCTCGGGCCCTTGCGGGAATGGACGAAGAGCGCGACAGCCCATGCCGTGTGCAGGCTGGGCATGCAGTTGCGGGGGGTGATCCCGTCGAACGGCATGGGGTGCGGGGTGCTGATCGGCGGCGGCGTGCCGGGCCACACGTCGGCGACCGCCCAGTGTGCGGTGGAGTGCGTTTCCGACCACAGGCTGACGTCCGCCCAGTGCTCGGTGCCGTTGCCGTAGGCGAAGATCGGTCCGACCACTGGGAAGATCATGTAGATGCCCGGGCCGAGCAGGCCGATCACCAGGAAGGTGCGCACCAGATGGTGGCGCGGGAAGCGGCGCTCGACCGCCACGCCGCGCAGTTGGTACAGCGCGATGACCACCGCGGCCACGGCGAGTTGACCGTAGACGAAGTCGAGGAAGTTGAAGCCGATTGAGCCGGTGGCCGTGACCACCCGGCCCACCAGCCACGACGGGTCGCCCAGCGCGTGATCGGCGGTCGCCACGTACTGGTCGAGCACCTCTGGGCGGGTCTTCGAGGTGATGAGCAGCCAGGTGTCTCCGGCCTTGCGGCCGGCCACCAGCAGCAGGGCCAGGCCGACGCCCTTCAGCAACAGGATTCGTTCCCGGCCGGTGCGGCGCGTGAGGGCGATGACCGCGCAGCCCAGGATCACCCACAACGCGCCGGTGCCGAACGGGTGTCCGCCGGTCGTCCCGACGCCGGCCACCCAGCGGACCAGCGAGAAGACGACGTCGAGGGCGACCGCGGCGGCAACCGCGATGAACCGTTGCCGCCAGGGCAGCACCACGAGCATCAGGGCCATGCTGGCGTACAGCAGCGGCCCCGACTTGGGCGCCAGTACGACCTCTCGCACCTGGTTGGTCAGCGGCCCCGACAGGCCGTGGCTGCGGGCGGCGATCTCCAGCGCGACGAGGAACCCGAGTGCCACCACACCCGCCACGGCCCAGAGTCTGGCCCGCGGTCGGCGCCACACGGAGACCGTGTCCCTGCCGTCTATTCGTGAACAAACCTGCGGTTTCATATGTCTCGATTTTTTGGTTGATTCGCGGCGATCAGTACAGAATTTCCTTACAGAGACCCCTTCCTCCTGAGGAGGAGCGACCTGTCGGGACTCCCGGCGAAGGAAGACGGAAAGATTACGGCCTGGGTTCCGGCCGGTGAACACCCCCGGCGCTTCGGCGGCGCTTTCGCCGCCGAACAGGCACTGGCCGAACTGCGTACGGTCGCGCGCGGCATCCTGCCGCCGGTGCTGGCCGACCGGGGGCTCGCCGGAGCGCTGTCCGGTCTCGCCGCGGCCTGCGCGGTGCCCTGCCGGATCGACGTGGAGGTACCCGAGCGGTGTGCCGCCTCCGTCGAGGCGACCGCCTACTTCGTGGTGGCCGAGGCCCTGACCAACATCGCCCGGCACAGCGGCGCCGCCCACGCCGCCGTCACGGTCGAAGGCCACGGCGACCGCCTCCACCTGTGCGTCGAGGACGACGGCCGGGGCGGCGCGGACCCGGACGGCGGCTCCGGGCTCACCGGCATCCGCCGCCGCGTCGCGGCACACGACGGCACTTTCTCCCTGGCCAGCCCGAGCGGCGGCCCCACAACCCTGAAGGTGGACCTTCCATGCGGATCGTGATAGCCGAGGACGACCCGTTGCTGCGCGAGGGGCTCGCCCTCCTGCTGCGCGCCGAGTCCCTCGACGTGGTGGCGACCGCGGGCACACCCGGGGAGGCGCTGGCCGCCATCGACGTGCACCGGCCGGACGTCGCCATCCTGGACGTACGGATGCCGCCGACCCACACCGACGAGGGGATCGTCGCGGCGGTCGAGGCCCGGCGCAGGCGGCCCGGCCTGCCCGTCCTCGTGCTGTCCGCGTACGTCGAGCAGAGCTTCGCCACCGAGCTGCTCGGCGGCGGGGTCGGCGGTCTCGGCTATCTGCTGAAGGAACGCGTCGGGCGGGTGGAGGAGTTCCTGGACGCGCTGCGGCGGGTGGCGGCCGGGGGCACCGCCATCGACCCCGAGGTCGTCGCGCAGCTCTTCACCCGCTCCCGTCAGGACACCCGGCTGGAACGGCTCAGTCCGCGCGAGCGGGACGTCCTCGCCCTGATGGCCGAGGGTCTGGGCAACACCGCCATCGCCGGCCGGCTCGTCGTCACCGAGGGCGCCGTCCACAAGCACATCCGCAGCATCTTCGCCAAGCTCGACCTGTCCCCCACCGACCAGCTGGACCGCCGGGTCGCCGCCGTCCTGCGCTATCTGGAGGACCTGCGCCGGCTGGCGTGAGGCTCCGGGCGGACGCCCGGGCGCCGGGGTCCCGCCGGACGCGGTCCGTCCGGCGGGACCCCGGGCCGGTGGCCACTGACCCTCAGGTCAGGTGAAGTTGACGTCGCTGCACAGGAAGTACGTCTGGTCCATGTGCGACGCCTGCCAGATCGTGTACACGACATGACGGCCGCTGAGGCCCGAGGTGCTCACGTCGATCGCGTAGTTCTGGCTGGGCGCGTACTCGCCGGTCCGGGCGACGAGTTGCAGGTCGCCCCAGGTCAACGGCTGGGTGGTGGGGTCGAAGCCCTGCCGGGTGACGTAGACCAGGAAGTAGTCGGCGCCGTGGCTGGCCTGGTCGTGCAGCTTCACGGTGAAGTTGCCGGCGACGTTCGTCGTCTTCCAGGCGCCCACGGCGTCCAGGGAGTTGTACCGGCCGCCCTCGGTCCGGCCGCCGCTGCACAGCTGGCCGTCGGGGACGACCGCCTGGAAGTTGCCGCCGGACTCGTTGCGGTACAGGCCGTTCCAGTTCCACATGGCGTTCGTGTTGTCCTGCCAGGCCTGCCAGCACATGGGGTCTTCCTGTGCCATGGCCGGGTTCTGGAAGTCGCTTCCCCAGCGGAGCCAGCAGCCGTAGTTGCGGGAGGCCGGGTCGACGACCGAACCGTGGGCGACGGCGGTGCCGCTCCACGGGATCAGGGTGAGCAGCACCGCGGTGAGCATGCTCAGGGCGAGGGTCAGCCGCGTACCGACCCTCATGTCGCGATCATGACAAGCCATGATCTCCCTCTTTCGAAGTGGGGGGATGTGGGGTGGGGACCGCGAGGTGTCACGGTGTGGGGTTGTGGGGCCCGGGGTTGATGCCCGGCGTTTGTGGTGCCCGGCGTTTGTGATGCCGGGGTTGTGATGCCCGGGGTCGTGATGCCCGGCGTTGTGGTGCCGGCATCGTGTGGGAGCGCTCCCGCAACGGTCAGGCTGCGCCCCGGGAAACAAAGCCGCAACAACCGATCGCGCCACTTTCAGGCCGCCCGTGGCGTGTTCGATGCGTTCGACAGGGTCGGTGCCCGGCACCCGTCCGGGGGACCCCGGCCGTGGAACTTCACAGGAACGCGAGGAGTTGACAGAAAGACGCGGAACGCACGCGGACAACCGGATACATGGGCTGAAGCCGAGGTGGCACGGATGGCGATGTGGGATCGGATCAAGGACCAGGCCAAGGGTCTGCAACAGGCGCAGGGGACGCGGGGCGCCGGCGCCGGCGGGCACGCGCGGCCGGGTGCGGGATCCGGCGGGGGATCGCGGGCCCAGCTGGTGAGCACGCTGAAGTCCCAGCTCACCTCCCTCAAGTCGGAGCTGAAGAGCGGCTCCTACCGGGACGCGAGCATGGCCATGTGCGCGCTGGTCGCCGCCGCGGACGGCCAGGTCGACCCGGCCGAGCGGCAGCACGTGGAGTCCTTGATGCTGCACAACGACGTCCTGCAGAACTTCCCGCCCGACCAGCTGCGCCAGCGCTTCAACAAGCACGTCGACCAGTTGGCGTTCAACTTCCAGCAGGGCAAGGCCGAGGCGCTGCAGGAGATCGCCAAGGCCGCGAAGAAGCCGACGGAGGCCAGAGCGGTCGTACAGACCGGCTTCGTGGTCGCGGGCGCGGACGGATACATCGCGCCGGCCGAGGAGCAGATCCTGCGTGAGGCCTGCTCCGTACTGGGCCTGTCGGCCCAGGAGTTCGGCCTCTGACGACGCGGCACACCGCCGGGGGCCGGGACCGGGACGAGCACGGCACTCCCCGCCCGTCCCGGACCCGGGCGCCGGCCGGGCATTTTTCGCCCTCCCGGCGCCCGGGGTGTCCAGGCGCCCCGGCGGTCCGGGTCACCCGAACTGGCCCGGCTGGTAGTCGCCTGCGGGCTGCCGGACCAGGACGTTCACGCGGTTGTACGCGTTGATGAGGGCGATGAGGGACACCAGAGCCGTGAGCTGGTCCTCGTCGTAGTGCTGGGCGGCGTTCGCCCAGGCCTCGTCGGTGACACCGCCGGCCGCGTCGGCGATCCGGGTGCCCTGCTCGGTCAGCTCCAGGGCGGCGCGCTCGGCCTCGGTGAACACCGTGGCCTCCCGCCAGGCCGCGACCAGGTGGAGCCGGGTGGGGGTCTCCCCGGCGTGCACGGCGTCCTTGGTGTGCATGTCGGTGCAGAAACCGCAGCCGTTGATCTGACTGGCGCGGATCTTCACGAGCTCCTGCGTGGCGGCCGGCAGCGCCGAGTCGGAGATCACCTTGCCCGCCGAGTTGAAGTGTTTCAGCAACTGGGCCGCGACCGGATTGCCGAAGAGGTCGAGACGAGCGTCCATGACGAACTCCTGTGTCGTTCGGGTGGTTACACCTCATTGACGAGGCGTCCCCGCCCGGTGTGACAGACCCGGACGTGACATGCGTCTCCCTGCCGGGTGCGCCCGTCACGGGCGTTCAGGCCGCGGCAGCGGCAATCCCCTCGCGCTGAGCACGCCTGACGCCTCATGACCCGGCGAGCCTGACCGCACGCCGGCCGGGAACCCGCTCCCGAGCCGCCCCGCTCCGGCTCAGCCGTAGAGCGCCACCCTCGGGTGGACCGTGCCCTTGGCGTCGGGGCTGACGGCGGTGACGCGGTAGCGCTCGGTGAGGGTCTCGCCGCCGTGCAGTGTGCGCAGGGCGGCGGTGAGGTCGGTGAACAGGGTGCCGGTCTGGCTGCCGGTCGGTACGGCCGTCCAGCAGCCGCCCGCGGTGCGCCGCTCGACCTTGATGTCCGACGGGCTCAGGAACGGTCCCGCGTCCGGTGACTCCACCAGGAGTTGCGGGGCGACCGTCTTCTCCGCCGAGGACTCGTTGCGGTAGGTGACCGTGATCTCCTGCTTCCCGCTGTCGGCCGACAGGGGGGTCGCGGGCAGGTCCACGAATCCGGTCGGGAGGGCGGGCGTTGGGGCGTCCGGTGCGGTGGACGCCGCGATGGACGACGCGGTGGAGGTCCGCTCGGTGGCCGCCGCGGCGGGTCCCGCCATGGCCAGTCCGGCCATTGTCACGGTGAGGGCCAGGAAAGCAATCCTGAGGCGACTGTTCTTCAACGACACGTTCGCTGCTCCTTGGGGTTCGCTCGGGTGGGATCCGGTGGGACCGGGTGCGAAACGGGCCGCCCCGTCGGACCGGCGGCCAGAAGTAATTCCCCCGGCGACGCGGCGCATCACAGGCGGCGGCCGGCACCCGCCGGACCGGCCGGACGACCGGGCCGGGCACCGTGCCGCTCACGGCCGCCGGACCGAATGACCGAGGCGTACAACGCTATTGCCGTCACACCGTCTCAGAATTCCATTTCACCCCTCGTGGATATTTCGTGGATACCCCCCAGTAGGACTCCTCGGGCACCTATTGCCGTCATAGCGGACTGATAGCTTCCGCTCGACCGGCGCGGGGGAACCATCGAAGCCGGTACCAGACCTTCACATGAATGTGGACGGAATGCCGTGCGCGCTTCTCGTAACACCCCAGGAGGAAGGCACCGTTGGCGGGTGCCCAAGAGCCGGCGTGGCCGCATAGCCGCGGCCGGCGCGATATCCGTGCTGGCCCTGGCGCTCATCGCCCCGCTGGCGACGGCGGCGCTGACCGACCCGTCCCCCGTCGCCGCACCCGCACCGGACCGGGTCACCGACACCTCCCGACTGCCCGCCGGCTGGCGGCAGTCCGACGACCGGATGGTCACCTACGACGGGGACAGCACCGGACTGCACGTCCTGGTCGCCGACGCCGCGCACGCCTACGCCTGGCGCACCGCGGCCACGCTCTCCGAGCCGGGCTTCGACACCGACCAGTGGATCGGCCAGAGCTGTGTGACGGCGTCCGGCGAACGGGCCGTGGTGGTCTACGCGCCCCGGCAGACGGTCAACGACCAACAGGGCTTCCAGCAGGGCGGCTTCGCGGCCGTGGTCGACCTGGCACACGGCACGGTGACCAAACTCCCGCAGCTGGTGTCCCTCGCCTACTTCAACCCCGGCTGCGGCGACGGCGAACAGGCCGTGCTGTCCCGGCCGCAGGGCGAGGACACCCAGCTGCTGACCGTCGACGCGCGGGAGGGGAAGCTGACGCGGCAGCAGACCGTCCCGGGCCAGCTGACCTCCGCCGTGCCGTTCGGCTCCGGCATCGCGGCGGCCACCGGTGACACGGTGGTCGCGGTGGACCGCGAGGGCCGCCTCCGTACCCTGGCCCGGCCCGTGGGAACGCCGTTCCGGCTGGTGCCGGACGCCGACGGCGGCCTCGCGTACCAGGTCCCGGACGCCGCGAAGGTCCAGGTCCGCCGGGTCACGCAGGACGGCTCCGACCGGCTGCTCGGCTCCGGCGCCCTCGGTGCGCTGGCGGTGCGCGGCACCGGCGGCCGGGTCTTCGTGACCGGCGAGGACGCGCCGGGCCGACTGCCGGACTCAGCGCTGCCGAAGAGCTGGGCGGCGCTCGACGTCCCGGCCTCGTCCGAGGTCTCCACCACCGGTGCTCTCGCCCTGACCAGCGTCGGCGACGGCTCCCGGGCGGCCGGTGAGCAGACCGTCGAGGTGGTCCCGTCCTCCGGCGCCGACACCGGCACCGCCACCGAACCGGTCCGCATCCACGCCGTGGCACCCGGCACCGGCGCGGACTTCGCCTTCCGGGTGAACCCCAGGACGCCGCGCCGGGGGCAGGGCGCCGAGCAGTCCCCCGCCCTGTCCGCCCGCACCGGCGGCGGCGCGCCGTCGGCCGGCATGCGGCTGAACAGCGTCGACGACGGCCCGGAGCACACCACCACCGACCCGGACCGCACCTGCGCCGTCACCCGCAACGACCCCGGACTCCAGGCGCTCCAGCCGTCCCCCGCCATGGTCGAGTGGGCGACGGACCTCGCCGTGCAGGGCCGCCTCGACGTCCGCCGCCGCACCGGATGGAACGGCACCGACCTCGCCTCGTACACCCCGCAGGGGCTGTTCCCGCCCGTCGCGCTCAAGGGCGGCGGCCGGATGCCCGCGCAGATCCTGCTGGGCGTGCTCGCCCAGGAGTCCAACCTGTCGCAGGCCAGTTCCCGCGCGGTCGCCGGGGAGAGCGGCAACTTCGTCCAGGGCGGCTACTACGGCAACGGCGGCAGCGTCCACACCGTCGACTGGTCCGCCGCCGACTGCGGTTACGGCATCGGCCAGGTGACCAGCGGAATGGCCCGCTCGGACACCGGCACCTACACCGACACGCAGCAGAAGGCGCTCGCCGTGGACTACGCGGCCAACATCGCGGCCAGTGCGCGGATCCTCCAGGACAAGTGGAACCAGCTGTACGGGCACGGCATCCTCGCCAACGGCGGTGACCCCCAGTACCTGGAGAACTGGTGGTTCGCGCTGTGGGCGTACAACAGCGGCTTCAACGAGCCGGACCCGTCGGACACCGCCGCGCCCTGGGGCCTGGGCTGGTTCAACAACCCGGCCAACGGCCTCTACCCGGCGGACCGGGGGATGTTCCTCGCGTCCGGCCCCGACGACGCCCGCGTCCCCAACCAGTGGACGTACCCGGAGCGGGTCCTCGGCTGGGCGGCGTACTCCCAGCGGAAGACCGACCCGGCGACCGGCGCGTCCGGTCCGGCGTTCACCGTCGGCAGCTGGCCGGCCGGCGGCGCGCCGGACGCGCAGCCGCCGCACGACGCCTTCTGCGATCCCGCCGTCAACGAGTGCGACACCTCCCGGCCCCGCAAGGTGGAAGGGTCGAGCCAGCCCGAAGGCCCTTGTCAGCGTGACGACTTCAGGTGCTGGTGGCACGAACCGGTGACGTGGACGGACTGTGCCGCGACCTGCGGCACGGAGGCGCTGGCCCACCAGGCGGCCGACCCCGAGCCGGCGGTGACCACGACACGTCCGGCGTCCTGCGTCTCCTCGCTGCCGGCCGACGCGCTGATCGTGGACGACGTACCGAACACGGTGAAGTTCCGGGTCGGCGCCACCCACCCCTGCGCCGGGAAGGACTGGACCAGCCGGGGCACGCTGTCGTTCACCTTCGGCTCCGCGCAGCAGAACGGCGCGACCGTCTACCCGTCGAAGATCGACTTCCATCAGCTCGGTGCGGGCTTCGGCGGTCACTTCTGGTTCACCCACACCCGGGTGCCGAGCTTCACCGACTCGGTCGTCACCGGCACCTGGACGCCGGACCGGTCGATCAGGGGCTGGGCACGGGTCATGGTCCACCTGCCCGACCACGAGGCCACCACCGGCCAGGCCACCTACCGCGTGGACCTCGGTGACGGCACCGTGGTGGAGACGACGATCTCCCAGGACACCGGCGGCGAGAACGCCTGGGTCGCGCTCGGCTCATACGCGTTCCAGGGCATCCCGAGCGTCTCGCTGAGCTCGGACACCGCGGACGGCACCGGCGACGACTCGATCGCCTGGGACGCCCTGGCCTTCGAGCCCCTGCCGGGCAAGCCCTCGGACGCGGTCACCCCGTCCCCGTCCCCCGCCCCGTAGCGTCTCTCCCCGCTCGCCCCCGGACAGGCTCCCGCCCTTGTCCGGGGGCGAGCGCAGCTGACGGTCCGGCGTCCGCCGAGGCCGCCCACCCGGCACCTCATCACCGCCGTCGACATCACCGCCGTCGACGGCCCGTGCGCGGGCACCGCCAGGACCACCGTCTCCTGACAGAACCGCCCGGCCGGGCACACCTGCCCGGGCCTCGTCGGCCACGGCGGCGCGGCCGGCCCTGTCACGACGGCGCGCTTCCCGATGTCACCTGGCCATCCCCGGTGCCGGAAGGGCCCCGCGGTCCTACGATGACTGGTGGGCCGCCAGACAGGGAGCAGGCATGATCCGTTCAGCCGACATCCGCGAGTGGCGCGACCACGACGTGGTCGACCCCAAGGGCCACAAGATCGGCACGCTCGAAGCGGTCTACGTGGACACGACGACGGACGAACCCGCCGTGGCCACGGTCCGCACCGGGCTGCCCACCCGCCAGCGGCTGGTCTTCGTCCCGCTCGACGAGGCCGTCCTCGGGCCCGGCTATGTACGGGTCCCGTACGCCAAGGCAGAGGTACGCAAGGCTCCTTCGATCGGTACGGACGACGTCCTGCCCGCCGAACAGGAGGAGTCGATCTTCCAGCACTACGGCATGACGTACCGGCCGGGGGCCAACGGCGAGCGTCAACTGGCGCGCCGCTGACCCCGCACTCCGCACTGCGCCCTACTGGAAGGTGTCCGGGCCGATGGTGGTCTTCCTGCTGCTCGTCCTCGTGGCCGTCGCCCTGGGCATCGTCGGGGTGGCCGTGGAGGGCCTCGGGTATCTCCTGGTCATCGGCATCGTGCTGTTCGTCGCCGATGTGGCCTTCATCACGACCCGTGGGATCCGGCGCCTGCGGCGGCGGCCCGTGCGCTGACGCCGGCGACGGCCCCCGGGCCGGTGGAAGCCGGGCGGGGCACGGAAGCCGGACAGACCCGGTCCGGACGCTGCTCCGCGCGCGGAGCAATATCTGTGGCCATGAAGTGAGAATTCGACGCGACGCGCGATGAGTATTCCCCGGACGGGCGGCCGGATCGAAATTGCGGTCCCTGCACGGCCGATCACGCCATGCTACTGTCGATCTCAGTTGCAGTTGTGGTGGCCAGAAGGTTTTTTCCGACGGGCTGATCATCACGGCGACCGGGGTTCGCACAGTGCGGACTTCCGAACACCGTCCCGAAGGAGATTGACATGGCTACTGGCACCGTGAAGTGGTTCAACGCGGAAAAGGGCTTCGGCTTCATCGAGCAGGACGGCGGCGGCGCTGACGTCTTCGCCCACTACTCGAACATCGCCGCCCAGGGCTTCCGCGAACTGCTGGAAGGCCAGAAGGTGAGCTTCGACATCGCGCAGGGCCAGAAGGGCCCGACGGCCGAGAACATCGTTCCCGCCTAGTCACGGCCACTGACGTTCACTTCGCAGCTGGGGCCCGCACCTTGGGGTGCGGGCCCCAGCTCGCTGCATTTCAGAAAAGCCCCGCACATATCCGGGGAATTCTTCACCCCATATTCACCGCTCGCGGCGTCTGACACGCCAGGGCCCCGGCTCGTTCTTGCGATTCTCTGCGCCGTTCATTCACCGCGGGAATTCCTTGATACGTGCCATATCAAGGAAGGTTCCGCATGAACCGCGCACGCTCGAACGATCGATACACCCGCAAGCGCACCGGAGCGCCCAGCTCCGCGAGCAGCGGTGGCGGCAGCCGTTACTCCGGCGCCCCGCGCCGCTCCAAGGGCCAGGGCGGCGGCCGGCCGGCCGGACTCCAGGGCGAGTTCGCCCTGCCGAAGACCGTCACCCCCGCGCTGCCCGCCGTCGAGGCGTTCGCCGAACTCGACATGCCGGAGCGCCTGCTGGGCGCGCTCGGCCACGAGGGCGTGACCGTGCCGTTCCCGATCCAGGCGGCGACCCTGCCGAACTCCCTCGCCGGGCGTGACGTACTGGGCCGTGGCCGCACCGGCTCGGGCAAGACCCTCGCCTTCGGCCTCGCCCTGCTGGCCCGTACGGCGGGCAAGCGCGCCGAGGCGCGACAGCCGCTGGCGCTGGTCCTCGTCCCCACCCGCGAGCTGGCCCAGCAGGTCACCGACGCGCTCACCCCGTACGCCCGCTCCGTCGGCCTGCGCATGGCCACCGTGGTCGGCGGCATGTCGCTCGGCCGCCAGGCCGGTGCGCTGCGCGCCGGGGCCGAGGTCGTCGTCGCCACGCCGGGACGCCTCAAGGACCTCATCGACCGGGGCGACTGCCGGCTGGACGAGGTCGCCATCACGGTCCTCGACGAGGCCGACCAGATGGCCGACATGGGCTTCATGCCGCAGGTCACCGCCCTTCTCGACCAGGTGCGGACCGGAGGCCAGCGGATGCTCTTCTCCGCCACCCTGGACCGCAACGTGGACCTGCTGGTCCGCCGCTACCTGACCGACCCGGTCGTGCACTCCGTCGACCCGTCCGCGGGCGCGGTCACCACGATGGAGCACCACGTCCTGCACGTGCTGAGCACGGACAAGCAGCGCACGACCACCGAGATCGCCGCCCGCGACGGCCGGGTGATCATGTTCCTGGACACCAAGCACGCGGTGGACCGGCTGACCAAGCACCTGCTGAGCAACGGCGTCCGCGCCGCCGGCCTGCACGGCGGCAAGTCCCAGCCGCAGCGCACCCGGACGCTGACCCAGTTCAAGGACGGGCACGTGACCGTGCTGGTCGCGACGAACGTCGCGGCCCGCGGCATCCACGTCGACAACCTCGACCTGGTCGTCAACGTGGACCCGCCGACCGACCCCAAGGACTACCTGCACCGGGGCGGCCGTACCGCCCGCGCCGGTGAGTCCGGCACCGTCGTCACCCTGGTGACCCCCGAGCAGCGCCGCGACATGAGCCGGCTGATGGTGTCCGCCGGTGTCACCGCGCAGACCACGCAGGTCCGCTCGGGCGAGGCGGAGCTGACCCGCATCACCGGTGCCCAGGCCCCCTCGGGCGTCCCGGTCGTCATCTCCGTACCGGTCGTGGAGCGTCCGCGCCGCAGCGCGTCCTCCTCGTCCTCCTCGTCCTCGTCCCGGGGCCGCCGCCGCACCCAGGGCCGGCCCACGGGCGAGGCCTCCGCCTCCGGACGCCGCAGCACCCCCCGCCGCAGGTCCGCCTTCGGTTCGGCCGCCTAAGAGGGCAGTGCCCCTTCAGTCCGCTTCCCTCTCTCCCTGTGAGGCACCATGCGCTGCGTCATCGCCCGGTACCCGTTCGAACTCACCAAGGCCGGAGTGCTGGCCTCGATGAAGGGCGTCAAGCCCGAGCTCGTCACGGGTGACTCCGTGACCATCGGCCGCCGCCGCTACCCCGTGAAGCAGGTGGGCCGGGTCCTCACCCGGCAGGACCCCCGTGACTTCACCAGCGGCGAGGTCACGCGGGCCATGGCCCGTCTCGGCTTCACCTGCCACGAGGCCCACCAGGACGTGCCGGTGCGTGCGCTGACTCCCCTGCAGTCCGCCTCGGCGCTGCTGGGCAGCCCGGTTCCCGAGACCGTGTAACCGACACCAAAACAGCCGGAAGGGCCCTGCCGACACGCGTCGGCAGGGCCCTTCCGGCGTTTCACTGGTCGGAGTAGCTGAAGTCGCCCACGGTCCAGGCGCTGACCTCGTTGATCGCGACACGGTACATGCCGCCGGTCTCGGGGATCCCGGTGGTGCCTTGCAGGATCCGGGCCATATGGAAGTGCAGATGCGTGGGCACCTCACCGGGTTCGGGCCGGTGCTCGGCCCGGCCGTCGGTGAAGACGTCGGAGAACGGACCGAGACGGTCCGAGTCCTTCAGCACCTCGGACACCCGCTCCCTCCACACGGCTTCGGGGGCGAGTCGTCCGGTGATGACGGCGCCTGCGACGACCACGGTCAGCGACATCTGATTGCTCTGTTCGGTCTCCACCATGGCGGAGAGAGCGACGAGCAGCTCGTCGGGGTTCGGCATGAGAGCCGATTCTATGCGGCGGCCACGCGTCTGAGCCCGCCCTGATCGAGGGACCAGGATTCCTGCTCCTCCGAAGCGGTGAAATCTACTCTTGTCAGGGTAGACATTGCCTCCCGGCATGGGTATGGTTTCTGGCGTAGGCAAGGTCAACGAAGACAGAGGGAAGACGGAAGGAGCAGACGCCATCAGGATCGCCCGGCCCGAGTATGCGGCCGGGTACCGCAAGGCCCCGGATTGGAAGGTGGTCCCCGGTCACGCAGCCGCGATCCCCGCACACCCGCTCCTCCCCCGGGCCGGGTTGCGGAAACAGAAGGTCGGCACAGCAGTAGGGCCGACAGATGGTGTTCAATTTCCTTCGGGGCCCTGGTGCCGTACGGCGTCAGGGCCCCTCGACGCGTTGCTCAACGAGGTGACATGACAGCAGATACTCCGCTCAGCGATCGTCTGGACGACGACGACTATCCCGCGTACACGATGGGCCGGGCCGCCGAGTTGCTCGGCACCACGCCCGGCTTCCTGCGGGCCATCGGCGAGGCCCGTCTGATCACTCCGCTGCGTTCGGAGGGCGGACACCGCCGGTACTCCCGCTACCAGCTCCGGATCGCCGCGCGCGCCCGCGAGCTCGTCGACAAGGGCACGCCGATCGAGGCGGCCTGCCGCATCGTCATCCTCGAGGACCAGCTGGAGGAGGCCCAGCGCATCAACGCCGAGTACCGCCGGGCCGCGCAGCAGGCGTCCGGCTCCCCGTCCTCCGCCTGAGCCCGCGTCCGCCACCCGGCCCGCCGGAGCCGACCGCCGCACGGCGGTCGAGCAACGGTCGAGCGGCGGTGAACCGGGCCGCGTAGGCTACGACACACCCGGGTGATGCCTCACCCGGACGGCCCCGAAGCCCCGGCAACGGCGGAACGGAGCACAGTGATCAGCGACGGCATGGCCGACGTCCTGCGATCGCTGCGCCCTCAGAGGGCCGGTGATCCGGCGAAGGCGTGCGCGCGGGCCCTGCACGCCGAGGGATTCGCGCTGTCGCTGCTCGTGGCCGCCGGGACGGCCGAGCCCCTGTGGTGCCACCCCGAGCTGAGCGCTCGGTTCGAGGAACTCCAGTTCACGCTGGGCGAGGGCCCGGGGCCGGACGCCCTCGGCACCGGAATGCCCGTCGTGGAACCGGACCTGGACCGGGTCCGCCCGGAGCGGTGGCCGACGCTGCTGCCGGCCGCGCTGGACATGGGCGTCCAGGGGGTGTGCTGTTTCCCGTTGGGCATCGGAGCCATCCGGATCGGCGTCATGACCGTGCTGTGCGACCGGGAGCGGCGGCTGAGTGAGCAGCAGTACGCCGACGCCACCGCCCTGGCGGCCGCGCTGACCGGGGCGTTGCTGAACGGCGACCGGTCCGGACCGCGGACCGAGGACGACGGCGCCCCCCTGCTCGGCCTGCCCCTGGAGCAGCCGACCGGGTTGCACCGCGCGGCCGTGCACCAGGCCACCGGGATGGTCAGCGTCCAGCTCGGTGTGTCCATGGAAGTGGCCCTGCTGCGGCTGCGGGCCCACGCCTACGGCAGCGACCGCGCGCTCGGTGAGGTCGCGCAGGACGTGGTGGCCCGCAGACTCCGTTTCGGCGACGGCTTCGACGACGATGTGAGCGGGCCTTACTCGCCCGACGGTGGAAAGGGATGATGGGCATGGCCCGGGAACAACGTCTGGCCGAGGTCTTCGTGGAGGTGGCGGACTCCCTCGTCGAGGATTTCGACGTCATCGACCTGCTGCACCGGCTGTCCACACGCTGCGTGGAGCTGCTCGACGTGTCGGCGGCCGGGATCCTGCTCGCGGACGCGCACGGCGAGCTCCAGATCATCGCCGCCTCGGACGAACACACCCGCCTGCTGGAGCTGTTCGCGCTCCAGCACGACCAGGGCCCGTGCGTCGAGTGCTACCGCACCGGCGCCGCCCGTACGAACATCGACCTGACCCGTACGGAGGTGACCGCGGGCTGGCTGCGCTTCGCCACGCGCGCCCGGGAGACGGGGTACGTGGCCACGCACGCCATACCGCTTCGGCTGCGCAACCGGGTCGTCGGCGCCCTCAACCTCTTCCAGAGCACCGCGCACCGCCTCGGTGACGAGGACATCGCGCTCGCCCAGGCACTCGCGGACGTCGCCACGATCGCGATCCTCCAGCAGCGCACGCTGGAACAGTCGCACCTGGAGAACAGCCAGCTGGAGAACGCGCTGACCAGCCGCGTCCTGATCGAGCAGGTCAAGGGCGTCCTGGCGGAGCGCTGGAACACCTCCGTGGACGACGCCTTCGCCGCGTTCCGCTCGTACGCGCGCGCCCGCCGGATGCGCCTGTCGGAGCTCGCCCTGCGGATCATCGCGGGCGAGTTCGACACCGCGACCATCCCGGCACCGGAAGGGAGCGAGGAGAACCGCGTCTGATCGCCGGTCCCCGCCGGTGGTGCCGGACAGCGGGGCGCTGGTGCCCGGTGCGCCCGGGCTCACGGCCAGGAGCCACGCTCAGGCGGGATCGTGCACCACGGCCGCCATGAGGGGTTCCGCCGCCTTCTCGGTCGTGTCCGGGGGCACGACCAGCAGGTCCCACCGGCCGCGGCCGGGGGCGAGCAGGACGATGGTGTGCGGGGCGGCTGCCGCCGCGGCCCTGTGCAGACGTACGACCTCGTTGTGGATGAGCATCCGGCCGGGCGTCTCGGGCCACTTCTCCCCGTTGACCGTGACGCTGGTGATCCGGCCCCACGCGCGCGGCAACCCGGCCAGCAGGCGCGGGAGTTCCGCGA
Organism: Streptomyces sp. NPDC003011; assembly: GCF_053591515.1. Classification (NCBI taxonomy): domain Bacteria; kingdom Bacillati; phylum Actinomycetota; class Actinomycetes; order Kitasatosporales; family Streptomycetaceae; genus Streptomyces; species Streptomyces sp. NPDC003011. Next base: position 125,814 of record NZ_JBSFTY010000009.1, on the reverse strand, counting down.
GCAGGTCGTACGAGCGCGGCCACCACGCCCCGTCGATGGAGCGGGGCACGTCACCGGGCGGGGCCAGGCGCAGCCGGAGCAAGGGGTGGGAGGGGAGCGGGGGTTGCACTGCCGTGGTCATGAGGCTCCTGTCAACTGCCGTACCGGAGGCGGGTGATCGGGACGGCCCGGCCCGCGGCGCGCGCGGCGGGTGGGGTGTGCGGGCGCGCCCGCGACGGGACCGCCGTCGCGAAGACGGTGGAACAGGTCGCCATCCGGGGCTCCTTGACCTCGACGAGGGCCGCTGGGAGAGGTGCGGCCGGGGTCACGGGCTGCCCCTGTGGGGATGAGCACGAAGAAGCGTGTCCGTGCCCACCGTACTCCCCCACGTACCGGGACGAGCCGTTCCGACAGAGCCCGCGGCGGCGCCCCGGCGACCGGGGCGGTGACGGGGGCGGTGACCGGGGCGGTGACCGGGGTCGGTCGTCAGGGCCGGTGGCCGGGGCCGGTCGCCGGGGCCCGTGGCCAGAGCCGGTCGCCGGGGCCGGTGGCCGGATCCGTTGGCCGGGGCCCGTCACCGGGACCGGTCGTCAGGTCCGGTGGCCGGGCTGCTCGTCGGGCCGGTGGCCGGGACCGGTCGTCAGGTCCGGTCGTCGGAGCCCGTCGCCTGGGCCGGTCGTCGAGTCCGGTCGCCGGGGCCCGTGGCAAGGACCGGTGGCCAGGTCGGATCGTCGGAGCCGGTCGTCGGGGCCCGCCACCGGGGCCAGTCGTCAGGGCCGGTGGCCGGGCCCGGCGTCAGGGCCCGGCGTCAGGGCGCTGCGCGGGCTGCCTTGACGAACGCGGTGATCAGGGCGGGGTCCTTGACTCCCCGGCTCTGCTCCACGCCGCTGGACACGTCGACGCCCCAGGGGCGGGTGGCCTCCACGGCGTCCCGCACGTTGTCCGGGCTGAGACCGCCGGCGAGGAGCCACTTCTCGCCGGGGGCGGCCGACGGCTTGCCGGCCCAGTCCCAGGCGATGCCGGAGCCCGGGACGGGAGCGTCGAGGAGGAGCATGTCCTCGCCCAGCTCACCGCAGTGCGGGACGGGGTCCCCGAACGCCGTGGCGCGGATCAGCGTCCAGCCGCCCGACACGAGGTCGTCGTAGTAGGCGCGGTCCTCCGGCCCGTGCAGCTGGACGGCCCGGATGCCCGACTCGGCGGCCAGGGAGCGCACCTCGTGCAGGGGTTCGGCGCGGAAGACGCCGACCGTCAGGACGTTCTCCGGTACGCGGCGGCACAGGCGGGCGGCCGTGGCGGCGTCGACGCGGCGCGGGCTCTCGGAGAAGACGAACCCGATGGCGTCGGCGCCCGCCTCGACGGCCGTGTCGACGTCCCGCTCGGTCCTCAGGCCACAGATCTTGACGAACAGGGAGGTGGTCACGGGCGGAGGTTACTCCAGTCCGATCGCCGCGCAGTCCGCCTCGTACGCGGCGGTGCAGATGTCCTTCACGGTGTAGACGCCGTCCTGGACCACCGTCTCCTTGATGTTGTCCTGGGTGACGGCGACCACCTGCACCAGCATCGACGGGATGTCCTGCTGGGTCGGGCTGTCCACCGTGTCGGGGGTCAGCGCCTCGAACTCGATCAGGCGGCCCTGGACCCTGGCCACCGCCATCTCCGCGGCGTTGCCCGCCTCCAGCAGGAACGACTTGTACACGGTCATGTACTGCTCGCCCGAGACGATCCGCTGGACGGCCGCCAGGTCCGCGTCCTGGCCGGTCACCGGCGGGATCTCGGTGACGCCCGCCTCCTCCAGCGCCTCGATGACGGCGCCCGCCATGCCGTCGTTCGCGGAGTAGACGGCCGCGATGCCGTCGAGCCCGACGGACCGGATCGCCTTCTTCATGTTGGCCTTGGCGACCTCGGGCAGCCAGTCCTTGGTGTCGTACTGCTCGGCTATGACCACGCGGCCTTCCAGCTCGTCGAGCGCGCCCTTCTTGAAGCGGGCGGTGTTGGGGTCGGCGGGCGCGCCGTTCATCATGACGATCTTGCTGGTCGCGGCCTTGTCGCCGAGGGCACCGACGAGGGCGCGTCCCTGCACCTGACCGACGAGTTCGTTGTCGTGCGAGACATAGGCGTCGATCGGGCCCTGGGCGAGCCGGTCGTAGGCGATGACGGGGATGCCGGCGTCCTTCGCCTTCCGGACGGCCGGGGCGATGGCCTTGGCGTCCACCGCGTCCACCAGGATCACGTCCACCTTGTCGGTGATCATGTCGTCCATCTGCGCGCTCTGCCTGGCCGCGCTCGCCTCGGCGTTGGCGTAGCTGACCTTGCCCTTGCCGGCGGTCAGGGCGGCGACCCGCTTCTTGATGATGGGGTGGTCGAACTTCTCGAAGCGGGTCGTCTCCTTGTCGGGCAGGAGGAGCCCCACGGTGATGTCGTCGCCCTTCTTCGGGGCCGCGGAGCTGCTGCTCCCGCCGACGCCGTCCACGATGCCGCACGCGGCGAGCAGCAGGGCGGAGGCGGAGGCGGTCAGGGCCATGGTGAGACGACGGGCAGCGGGGCTACGCGGGGGACGAGCGTTCACAGCAGGTGCCTTCCGGGGCGAGAGAGCAACCTGGCGACCAGGTGGCTGAAAGCCAACGCGGTAGCGGTACGTACCGTCAAGGAGCCCGGGTTAACGAGATCGCAACAAGACCTGCCGTTCGGCCCAACATCCCTCGAAATCAGGGGAGTTGAGCGCGCGGCGCGGTCTGCGTAGGAAGCGTGGACCTCGTGTGCCGGAACTGTGGGCGCGGCACGGCGGGGCGCGCCGGCCGGTGGTCAGCCCGTCGGGAACAGCGCCCGGACCTCCCAGCCGTGCCCCTCGCCGCGGGGTCCGGCGCGCAGCCGGCCGCCCAGCGCGGTGACCCGTTCGGTCAGGCCGACGAGGCCGAACCCGCCGCCGTGTGCCGCGGGCGGCAGCTGGGTGCCGCCGCGGCCGTCGTCGGTCACCGTCACCTCCAGCCGGCGGCCGTCGTACCCGAGCGCCACGGAGATCTCGGTGGCGTCGGCCGCGTGGCGGCGTACGTTGGTCAGCGCCTCCTGGACGACGCGGAACGCGGCCGCCTGCACCTCGTGCGGAAGGTCGTCCGGTACGGCGGGATCGCGGCGCAGGACGACCTTTTGGGCCGGGCCGGCGAACCCCTCGGTCAGGTCGGTCACGGCGGCCAGGTCGCCGGCGGGGCGCCGGCCGGCCGCCTCCGTGTCGGTGTCACGCAGCACGCCGACCGTGCGGCGCATCGAGGCGAGGGCCTCCGTGGCGGCGCGTTCGATGCCGGCCAGGACGGGATCGAGGTCCTCGGGCCGGGTGGTCGCCATCATGCGGGCCACCTGCGTCTGCACGAGGATGCCGGTGACGTGGTGGGCGACGAAGTCGTGCAGGTCGGCGGCGATCGCGACACGCTCCTCCCGGCGCGTGTCGGCGACGGCGACGGTACGGCGGTAGTCCAGCGAGCGCAGCTGGGCCGCCAGTCCGGCGACGATCCCGGTCAGGATCAGGCCCACCAGCACGTAGTCCTGCGCCTCGTCCCACGCCGGCGTCCCGAGGAACCGGGCCGGTGAGGTGAGCAGTGCGCCCGCGTCGAGGGCGCCGCACACCACGGCCCAGCGCGGCGGGCAGTGCCGTACGGCGATGAACAGCAGGGACAGCAGGACGGCGAGTTCGGCCGGGCCGAACGGGGCGTCGCGGTGCCGCGCCAGCGAGCCCGCCGTGTACAGGAGCGAGAGGACCGCGGGCACGGCGGTCCGCACGGGCGGCGTCAGCCACTCGGGCCGCCGGTCGCGCGGCCACAGCACGGCGGCCACGCCGACCGCCAGGACGGCCGCCGGACGCCACGCGTGGCCGTCCGCGTCGAGCGCGGTCAGCAGGTCGAGAGCGGACGCCGCGAGCAGGGCACCGACGGCCAGACCTCGGGCGCAGCCCCGTGCGGAAGCGGATGTCATGAGGATCACGGTAGGCGCGGCCGCCGCCCGCGGGATCGGCCGAACGGCCGAGGCCGGTGGCTGCCTCTGCTTCCGGGCCGTCATCTCGCGCGCGTCCGGAGTACGCCATGGCGGACCGCGGATTCCTCGTCGGCGTCGTCGTCGGCCGCGCCGACAGCTGCCGCCGGCACACCGGTACGACGCCGGCCGGTGCCGCACGACGACCGCCGGTCACCGTCGATCGACGCCGCTCACCGCCGATCACCACGGACCACCGTGGATCACCGTGGATCACCGCCGACGGCTGCTGACCATCGCTGACCGCTCTCGACCGTTCGGACCGTCTCCGGACCTCGCCCCGGTGTCCAGGCGTAGTGTCGACGCACGGTCGCCCGTGACCCCGGCCCTCTCCGTGCAGCACGTTCCGCGCAACAGAGGCTCTGCGCACCACGAGCGGGACACTTCATGAGGAGCTGGGGCGGATGTGCCCTCATCCCGAGTTGTTCGACGAATGCCGTGTGGTGCGGGCCTACGGCGAACTGGACCTGACGACCCTCGCGCCGCTGGCGCACACCCTGGACACCGCCCGTGCGCGGACCGGGCGGCTCTTCCTCATCGTCGACCTGACCCAGGTGACCTTCGCGGACGGCAGCATCCTGGACCCGTTGTGCGCGGCGTGGTCGGACAGCCGGTCGCGCCGCGGCTGGACCCGGGTCGTGTACCGCAGCACCTCGACCGCCCTGGTCTTCCTGGCCGGCGGCCTCAGCGGCCGTTTCCCCGCCTACGCCAGCACCCGGGACGCCTGGCACGGCGTCGTCACCGCGGCACGGCCTGCCGCAGCGGACGTTCCCGCCTCGACGCGTACCGCCACCGCGACGGACCAGTGACGTACGGCAGTCCGTACCGCGCGGCTCTCCCGCTCGGTCCCCGCCGGCCCGGACCCGGTGACGGTCGACGGGCGGGCGAGGTGACCTGCGGGAGAGGGCGGGGAGGAAGGAGGGCCGTCCCGGTCCGGGACGGCGCGAAGGCCGCCGGGTCAGCCGAGGGTCGGGAAGGACGCCGAACGGCCGGCGGGGGCCTCGGGGGGCGTCTCGTGACAGGTGAAGCCGAGGCGGGTGAGCGCCCTGGTCACCTCGAAGGCGGTGAAGTCGCGGCGGTCCTGGCGGGTGATGATCTCGCCGACCTGCTTGACCGGGTACACCTTGCGTCCGATGACCACGCAGGCCCCGGTGGGGGTCTCCGGCCGGATGCCCTCCATCTGTGTCTCCACCTCGGACTTGATCAGGTCGAAGGGGTAACGGGCGATCACGCAGCGCATGGTGCCTCACCAGGGTCGTGGAACGGCAGGGGGATGCCTTCGGGCCGATTGTGTCAGCGCCGGCCGGGAACGATGCCCGGCCAGGGCCTTGGTCCGCATACCGTGAGGTCGGCGGAGGGTGCTGTGGGACAGCGGGAGCCGGTCAGCGGAGGTTGTTCAGGACGCCCGGCGCGTGTCCGCGGACGTCGATCACGCGGGACACGCCCAGCATCCGGTCGCGCATGGCGGTGTCGGTGTCGGTGAGCGGCCCGGGGACGTGCATGGCGTCACGGGCGGAGCAATTGGGGAGCACGATCCTCCTCCAGTTCCCGTACGGGGAAGCACGCGAGATGCAAAACGGGGCCCGCACCCATGGTGCGGGCCCCGTTTGCCGTAGCGCGCGAGCTGAGCGCGAGAATCAGGCGGGAACGATGTTCTCGGCCTGCGGGCCCTTCTGGCCCTGGGTGACGTCGAACGTCACCTTCTGCCCCTCCTGCAGCTCACGGAAGCCCTGGGTGGCGATGTTCGAGTAGTGGGCGAAGACGTCGGCGCCGCCGCCGTCCTGCTCGATGAAGCCGAAGCCCTTTTCCGCGTTGAACCACTTCACGGTACCGGTGGCCATGTCATATCTCCTGAAAGCAGTGCTGGAGACCCACACTGCGCGGGCCCCACTCATCGCTGCGATGATCACCTGCCCGGAAAAACCGACAGCAAAAAGGCAACCACGACTGCAACTGAGATCGAGCTTAGCACGAGACTCCCGGAAACAAATGGGAGGCGAGAGACGAGTAATGCCGACGGGGAAATGCAAGAAAGAAGCCTGCCGGGATTCGTCAAGGAAGTCTTTTCCATCGCGGTCCGCAATCCTGCTCCGGCGGTGTCAGGTTTTCACTCGCCGGGCACGGCCGGCGCGCCCTGGCCGACCGGTCGCGGGCCCGGCCGGCCGGCCGCACCTGGTGGCGCGAGGACCGGCGGCGGCCGCCGTCCGACCTCGCCGGGGCGATCGGGCCGGCCGCACCGAGGGCCCACAGAGGGCTGGTTCCCCGCATGGAACTCCAGTCGTCCCGGTGGAATCCCTGCTGCGGTGAACACAGATATTCGACGGACGACGCGGCGGACGGACACGGCCCGCTCATGGCGCGACGACCAGGGCGCGGCACGGGCCGGACGGGATTCCGAGCAGCGTGTCGTCGCGCAGGTCGGCGGCGACGGACCGCCATCCCCAGGCCCGCAGCGCGTCGACGGTCACGGCGTCGTCCCGCTCGACGAGGATGACGCCGAGCGCGGCGGCGTGGTCGGTGAGCAGCCGCTTCTGCAGCCGCCGGGCCAGGTTCCAGTCGCGGTCCTGGTCCTTCGCTCGCACCCGGGCCGGTACGAGGATGCCGGAGACGGCGAAGAGCTGCCCGGACGCGGCCAGTCGGGTCAGGTGCCGCGGGAGAGAGCCGTCCAGGCCCCGCCACCAGGGCCCGTCGGCGGCCACGGGAAAACCGTAGGCGCACCCCGTCAGCACGGACGTCTCGTCGCGGACGACGGTCTCCGCGATCAGCAGCGCGAACCCGGGCCGCCGCACGTCGACGGCGAGCCGCCGGAGGAAGTCGGTACGGGACCGGCCCCAGGTCCACGGCCGGCCCGCGGAGGTCTCCTCGCACAGATCACCGAGCTGCCGCCATCGGTCCTCGACCTGGCTCCGGGTCAGTGGGCGGACGCGTTCCCCCGCGAGGGGCGAGGGGCCCTGCCTGCGTCTGCGCTGCGACGGTGTGTCATCGGGCACGTTCACGGTCATCGGGCGAGCCCTGCCCCGGGCCCGGACGGGTCCGGCCCGGCGTCGTGGTGCGCCGAGAACGGCACCGCGGGGAGGGGCGCACGAGGAGCCCTCGGCTCCTTCACGGTACTCCGCACGCCCGTCCCCGGCCCGGCGCCCGTACGGTCCCTGCGGCCCGCCGGGAGCGCCCGGGAGTACGGTGGACAACCGGGACATGGTGCCGAACTGGAGATGGGTGACCGACATGCACGCGCTGCCCGACCACTCCCCCGGCGCGCAGGAACCGCCAGGGGCCCCTCCCGTCTCCACGCCCGTACGCACGGAGGCGGACGCCCAGCTGGCCGCGGACATGACCCCGCCCGAGGGGGACGCGCTCGCCGAGGTCCGCATCATCGCGGCCGACCCCGACGTCGCCCAGAAGGTCGCGCTGCTGCTCCGCCAGGCCTTCGACTGCGACGAGCCGCGCAGCTACCCCGCCGGTGCGGACGGCCACGGCACCCTGCTGCACCTGACGGTCGACACCCGTCACCTCCCCGACGACGCTCCCGAGCTCTCCCCCTGGCTGGTCAGCAGCCGTTCCCAGGGATCCCGCGCCCACCCGGACGAGCCCGGCTGAGCGGGGCCCTTCTGCCCGCCGTGACCACGTCCGCGCCACGCCGCGCCGGACTGCCTGAACGCGGCCCTCGACCACGGGGCAGGCCCCACCACGCGATATGACCGTTTTCGGTCATAATCGAACTATGAGTACGGCAACGTTTGTACTGGCGGCCTCGGCGGGCGATGTGTTCAACGTCATCGCCGCCTTCACCGGTGGCCTGGTCATCGCCGGCGCACTCGTGTGGGCCGTGCGACTGGGCATGAAGGTCATGGACGAGGAACTGCCGCATCCCCGTCCGGACGAGCAGCCGAGACTGCCCGTGTCCGGTCCGGTCCGCGAGATCCGGGAGATCCGGGAGCCGGACGAGATCCCGGTACCGGTGGACAAGCGGGAACGGCTGATGCCGTACCAGCTCCACCACGCCGGGACCAGGCGGGGCAAGGACCAGAACCGAAAACGCTGGCTGCCAGGTTCCAGCGGCTCCTTCGGAAGCGGCGGCGTCGGCCACACGTGAGCGCCGCCGTGAGCCGCGCGGGCCTCGGCCGCCGGCCGGTCGTCGCGGTCAGGCCCCCTTGTGCCGCGCCGGCTGGTACACCGCCAGGGACCAGATGACGAAGAAGCTGACGGCGATCATGATCGTCGACCAGACCGGCGCGTACGGCAGGAACAGGAACTGGGCGAGCATGCTCAGGGCCGCGAGGAAGATGCCGGTCGTCCGGGCCCACGCGGCGCCCTTCAGGATCCCGCCGCCGGTGAGCGCGGCCACCACGCCCAGGACGAGCAGGATCACACCCCAGCCGGTGAGGTTGATCTTGTAGACGTAGTCGCCGAGGCCGGCCCACACGTCGTCCTTCGCCAGCGCGGAGATGCCCTGGAAGATCGCCATGATGCCGTTCATCAGCATCAGGACACCGGCGAAGACGACCCCGCCGGCGGCCCAGCCGGCCTCGGTGGGCGTCGGCGCGTGGCCGCGTTCGCCCTGGCCGGTCCGCCCCGCCCGCCCGCGGGCGTCGTCCCAGGCAGGCGGTGGCTGCTCCGCGCCCGCCTGCTGCTGTCCTCTGCCGGTCGGCGGCTGTGTCGCGTGCGGCTGCTGGGTCATGGCCGGATCCCGTTTCTGCCGGGGCGGCCGGAGCGCTGCGCCGGCCGCCGATGTCGTGTGCTTCGACCCTCGGGCGGTGCCGGGCCCCCCGCCACGGGACAGGGCCGGACGGGTGACGTCCGGCATGCGCCCGTCCGCGCGCGGACCTTCACGGGGAACTGCGCGCGGCACGACACGAGCCCGCACCGCCCCCGCACCGCCACCCGCGCCTCCACCCGCACCCTTGGAGACGAGATGGCCGGTCACCGTGGCGCGTCATCCGCAGCCGTGTGCGTTCATCGGGCACCGGTCCGGTCCGGCTCCCTCCACTCGCCCACCACCGCCTCGTCGCCCACCGACACCTTGCCGGGCCGCAGCACCGCGAACTTCGTGCCGAAGGTGACGCCGTCCGGGGATCTGCGGTAGCCGGCCAGGGTGCGCAGGGGTTCCGGGCCCGCCCGGGTGCCGGAGTCCTGGTCGACGAGGGTGACCGCGCAGCGGACGGCCGGCTTGGCGTAGGCCAGTTCGGCGGTGCCGAGGGTGAGGCGGTGGGCGCGGTCCTCGGTGTGCGGCTCGTCCCAGCCGGCGAGGACGATGTTCGGGCGGAACCGGTTCATGGGCAGCGGGGGCGCGCCCCGCTCGGCCATCCTGAGGTTCAGCAGGTCCAGGCCGGCGCGGGACAGCACGAGCAGGGCGCAGCTGTCCGCGAAGGCGGAGGTGCCCGGGGTCCGGCCGTCGGTCACCCGGTCGTGCTCCGGCGGGACCCGTACCAGCCGGCTCGGCGCGCCGAGTGCGCGCGACAGCCAGGCGGCCACCGCGTCTCCCTGGTCGACGGCCCGGTACGGGTTCCCGAACATGGTCACGTCCCGGCGGGCGCCGGTGGTGTCCACATCGAGGTGCAACGGCCCGTACCGCGGTGCCCGGAGGGTGAGCCGCCCGCCGTCCTCGCTCACCTCGGGCGTGATCAGCGCCAGCCGGGGGTCGCGCCGCTGGGTGCGGGCGGTCCCGTCCGCGTCCACGACCATGAAGGTGCGGTCGTGCGCCAGACCCGCGGGGCCGACCTCCGCCTCGCCCGTCGTGATCCCCGCGCAGCCCTTCACCGGGTAGTACGTCAGCTCCACCACTGCGGCCATGATCCGGCCCTCCCCTCGGTCGCCTCCGCCGAAGCTAGCCCGTGCCACCCGACCACCGCACGGATTTCTTTACCCTTTCTATAGACTCCGAGCCGGTTCCCATCCGTACTCCTCTCCGTCAGGCCCGCCGACCGGTGGGCCCTCGAACGGGCAGGAGGCATGGTGCGCTTTTCGCGGAACGCGATGGGAACTCTCTTCGTGGGCGGTGCCCTCACGCTGACCTTGGGGGCGCTCGCCTATCCGTCGATGCTCGGCCTCAGCACCGTTTCCAGTGCTCAGGACCGGATCATCGCGCAGACGCAGTGGGGGCCGCTGACGGAGCAGGACCGGGACTTCGTGGTGAAGGTGCGCGCGGCCGGGCTGTGGGAGTACCCGCTGGGTCAGATCGCCCTGAAGAAGGGGACGACCAAGGAGGTCGTCACGGCGGGCGAGCACCTCATCGACGGGCACGCCGGACTGGACGCCATGTGCCGCCAGATCGCCCCGATGCTGAACATCACCCTGCCGAACGTGGCGAGTCCGCAGCAGGTGGCCTTCGTGAACCAGATCGACTCGAACACCGGCAGGGAGTTCGACTCGAACTTCGCCAACATCCTGCGGACCACGCACGGTTCGATCTTCAACACGGTCGCCAAGATCCGTTCGACCACGAAGAACAGCCTGGTGCGGCAGCTGGCCGACCAGGCCAACGACACCGTCCTGGACCACATCACGGTCATGGAGAAGACCGGCCTGGTCAACTACGACCAGGCCCTCTTCCAGCAGACCACCCCGCCCAAGCTGCCCGACGAGCAGCTCACGCCGCCCCCGCCGCAGCCCGGTGAGCCCATCGTCGTGCTCAGCCCGCCGGCGACCAGCACCGCGACCCCGACGGCCAACCCGAACGCCGCCGGCTAGGACGTCAGCCAGACGGTGGTGTCCGGCCCGAGCAGCCCGTCCGTCAGGGGCGCGCTGCTCAGCAGCACCTCCCCGGCCGGCAGGGGCACGGCCCTCTGAGACAGGTTGGCGACACACCGCCAGCCGTCGTGGCGGGCGAAGTCCAGCACCCCGGCCGGGGTGTCGTCCGCCCAGGTCAGCGACTCGCCCTCCTGGAGCTTGCGGCGCAGCCTGAGGGCCGTGCGGTAGAACTCCAGGGTCGAGCCCTCGGTCCCGTCCTGGGCCTCGACGGCGTACCCCGCGAAGCTCTCCGGCTGCGGCAGCCAGGCGCCGCCGGACCCGAAGCCGTACGAGGGGCCCGTCGTCGTCCACGGCAGCGGCACCCGGCATCCGTCGCGTCCCTTGCGGACCCGGCCCGTCTGCTCCCAGATCGGGTCCTGGAGCACCTCTACGGGCAGGTCGGCCACCTCGGGCAGGCCGAGTTCCTCGCCCTGGTAGACGTACGACGATCCGGGCAGCGCCAGCATCAGGAGGGTGGCCGCCCGGGCGCGGCGCAGGCCCGCCGCGGTGTCGATCGCGGGGGCGTGGCCGCCGGACAGCAGCCAGGCGTTGTCGTCGGTGCCGGGCGGGAGCATCAGCCGGGAGGTGTGGCGGATGACGTCGTGGTTGGACAGGACCCAGGTGGCCGACGCCCCCGCGGTCCGTGCGTCGGCCAGCGAGTCGGTGATGACCTGGCGCAGGGCGCCGGCGTCCCAGCCCGTCTGGAGGTACTCGAAGTTGAAGGCCTGGCCGAGTTCGTCGGGGCGGGCGTACAGCGCGCGTCGCACGCCCGGGACCCAGGCCTCGGCGACGGCCATGCGGGGCGGGCGGTAGGCGTCGAGGATCTTGCGCCAGTCGCGGTAGATCTCGTGGACCTCGTCGCGGTCGTAGAAGGGGTGGGTGCCGGGCGGGAACGCGGCCAGCGTCTCCTCGCCGCTGAGTTCCGGGGCGCCGAGGTCGCGCAGGGGTTCGCTCAGGTCCTTGGCCAGGGCGTGGGCGACGTCGACGCGGAAGCCGTCCACCCCGCGGTCGGACCAGAAGCGCAGGGTGGTGCGGAAGTCGGCGCGCACCTCCTCGTTCGCCCAGTTCAGGTCGGGCTGCTGGGGGGCGAACAGATGCAGGTACCACTGGCCGTCCGGCACCCGCCGCCAGGCGCTGCCGCCGAAGACGGACTGCCAGTCGGTGGGCGGGTGTTCGCCGTGCGGGCCGCGTCCGTCGCGGAAGACGTAGCGGTCGCGGGCGGGTGAGCCGGGGCCGGCGGTGAGGGCCTCCTGGAACCAGGCGTGCTGGTGGGAGGTGTGGTTGGGGACGAGGTCGACGATCACCTTCAGGCCGAGGCGGTGCGCCTCGGCGGCCAGGGCGTCGAAGTCGTCCAGGGTGCCCAGGCGCGGGTCGACGTCCCGGTAGTCGGCGACGTCGTAGCCGCCGTCGGCGAGTTCGGAGGGGTAGAAGGGGCTCAGCCACAGGGCGTCGACACCGAGGGCGGCGAGATGGGCCAGCCGCCGAGTGATGCCCTTGAGGTCCCCGAGTCCGTCGCCGTCCGCGTCGGCGAAGCTGCGGGGGTAGATCTGGTAGACGACGGCCTGCCGCCACCAGTTGGGGTCCTTGGACGAGAGGTCGGTTCGGTCGGGCAGGGACTCGGTCACGCGGTCTCCCTCGTGGCGGTGGTGGACGGCACTCAGGTACCTGTCCCCATTGTCGGGAAAGGGAACTCGAACGCCGTCCGGAGCACTTCATTCCTCCTGTGGCAGAAATGTGATGGCTTCTTGAACTCCCCCTGCATACGCGCAGGTTGACAGCGTTCAGCGGGGGGATCCAGGATGTGCGGGCACTGTGGCGCATGTGACCAATGAGCCCAGTGTTTTTCTCAGACCACTCACCCCGATGGGATCCGCATGTCCATAGCCAGACGTGTCACCGCGCGCCGCCTGCTGGGAACGGGCGCCGCGGCGCTCGTCCTCTGTGCCGTCTCCGCCCCCACCTCCTGGGCCCACGGCACTCCCGGCGGCGACGGCTGGAACTCCGGCGGCACCTACCGGCCGGGCACGGGCGCGGGTACGGAGACCGGGACCGACCGGTGCCAGTTCTCCCTGGACGGCACGGGCTTCTTCGACTCGGTCAAGGTCGACGACCAGAACCTCAGGCCCACCGACGACGGCAAGGTCCACATCAAGGTCCGCACCGCCGGAGACGCCGCCACCTGCACCGCCTCCCTCGCCTCCTACCTCGCCCACGGCGCCACCTTCGCCACCTCCGGCGAGCAGGTCTTCGTCGACTTCGACACGGTGACCGTGAAGCCGGGGCAGACCGAGTCCCTGGACATCGCGATACCGGACGCGGGCTGCTTCGCGCAGGTCGACCTCTACCGGGGCGCGGTGAAGTTCGACGGCGAGCTCGACGCGAAGGACGGCCTCGTCCACGGCGACCTGCCCAAGGGCCCGGACCGCCCGGTCATCAAGGACAAGCTGATCGCCGCCTGGAACGGCGGCACGAAGGACTGCACGACGGCCCCGTCCGAGCCGCCGGCCACCCCGGCTCCGACCCCCTCCGCCCCGGAGTCCGCCGAGCCGTCGGCGCCGGCCGAGGGGACGACCCCGCCGGCCACGGAGCCGCCGGCGAGCGCGACGCCGGCCACCGAGGCGCCGTCCACCGGCTCCCCGGCGCCGTCGGCCGCCGAGTCCAGCGCCGCCCCGGCACCCGCGCCGAACGGCGGCGGCGGTGACCTCGCGGAGACCGGCGCCGACAGCAGCACGGGCCCGATCGCGATCGGCGCGGCGGTGCTGCTCGCGGGCGGCGCGGGCCTCGTGATGGCGACGCGGCGCCGCAAGGCCACGCGCGCGTAGGACACGAACCGGGCGCCCGGCGCGCCGCGTCGGGCGGGCGGACGGACGGGCCCCGGGGAGCCACAGGCGCACCCCCGGGGCCCTCAGCCGTCTGCGGCGCAGTGCCTGAGCAGCGCCGCGACGTCCCCGTCCACCACCCGGTACCGCACGATCCGCCCCTCCTTCTCCCCCTCCACGACGCCCGCCGCCCGCAGCAGCCGCAGCGCCTGCGAGACCGCCGGGTCGTTCATCCCCGTGGCGATCGCCAGGTCGGACACCGCCAACGGTCCCGTGCGGTGCAGCGCGAGCAGCAGCGCGAGCCGCTTCGGGTCGGCGAGCAGCGAGAAGCGGCCGGCCCAGGCGCGCACCTGGCCGGGTTCGCCGATCGCGGCGATCGCGTCGCACACCCGGTGCCCGTCGATGGTGCGGCGATCCGCTCGGTCGGCCGGAACGAGATGCATACCGCCATCCTCGCAGGCACCCTGATGTGATCTTCCATACCTGCGCAGGTGCGCAGCTATGCAGGAGAGCGCGTGCCGCCCTACGGTGGGCGGGCCGTGGTGCTCGGGAAGCCGGTGACGCCCCTTCAGGGGGCCAGTCCGGAGCGGCCCTCGCCACTGTGATCGGGGAGTTCGCGTACCGCCGTCCCGGAAGGGACAGCCACTGGCCACCGCGAGGGGGCCGGGAAGGCAGGTGCGCGCACGTACGACCCGTAAGCCAGGAGACCGGCCACGGCATCTCACGAAGTGATCCACGAGGTGCTGGAGCGTGATCGCATGACCGAGCCTGTTTCCTTCCGCTGGCGGCGCGAGGACACCGTGCGGACGGTGGGCCTGATGGCCGTCATCGCCGCCCTGCACGTCGTCGCCTTCGGCCTCCTGCTCCTGGTCGTCGTCCCCGGTCACTACGAGGTGGGTGACAAGGCCTTCGGGATCGGCCTCGGCATCACCGCGTACACCCTCGGCATGCGGCACGCCTTCGACGCCGACCACATCGCCGCGATCGACAACACCACCCGCAAGCTGATGGCCGACGGCAAGCGGCCGGTGTCGGTGGGGTTCTGGTTCGCGCTCGGCCACTCCAGTGTCGTCGTGGTGATGGCCGCGCTGGTGGCGGGCGGCGCCGCGCTCGCGGGCACCCTCCTGAACGACCAGTCGCGCACCCACCAGGTCCTGGGTGTGGTCGGTACGACGGTCTCCGGGGCGTTCCTCTATCTCATCGCCGCCCTCAACCTGGTCGCCCTGCTCGGCATCCTGAGGGTGTTCCGGGCGATGCGGGCGGGGACGTACGACGAGAAGGAGCTGGAACAGCACCTGGACTCGCGGGGGTTCATGAACCGGATCCTGGGCCGTCTCACCAGGTCGATCAGCCGCCCCGGCCAGATGTTCCCGCTGGGCTTCCTCTTCGGCCTCGGCTTCGACACGGCCACCGAGGTCACCCTGATGGTGATGGCGGGCTCGGGCGCGGCGGCCGGACTGCCCTGGTACGCGATCCTCTGCCTGCCGCTGCTGTTCGCGGCCGGCATGAGCCTGTTCGACACGCTCGACGGCACGTTCATGAACTTCGCCTACCAGTGGGCGTTCTCCCACCCCGTCCGCAAGGTCTTCTACAACCTCACGATCACCGGCCTGTCCATCGCGGTGGCCTTCATCATCGGCACCATCCAGCTCATCGGCGTCCTGCACGAGAAGCTCGCCCTCAGCGACACGCTCACCACGTGGATCGCCGGCATCGACCTCGACAACGTGGGCTACGTCATCGTCGGCCTGTTCGTGGTGGTGTGGGCGGCGGCGGTGTCGTACTGGAAGGTCGCCAAAGTGGAGCAGCGGTGGGCGGTGCGGCCGGCCGCGGAGACGCGCTGAGGCCGGTCAGACCCCCTCGACGGTCGTCAGCCACAGCTTGACGTACCGCTCCACGTCGACGCCCAACGCCACGTCCACCAGGGGCTTGTCGCGGACGCCCTGGTGGATCTCGGACTCGCCGGGGCGCGGGCGGCGGTCGACGATCGTCTGGCCCCGGGCGGGGCCCGGGGCCAGGCTCACCTCGACCGGCAGCGGCTCGGTGGTGATCCCCTCCGGGTCGACGACCGCGCAGACCGCGCCCGCGTCGCCCAGACCACCGGTGGGGGTCGGGTCGCCGGAGGTGGCCGGGTCGCGGTGGGCGAGGAGCTCGCCGGCCAGCCGCAGGCGGGGCTCGGCCGCGGCGCGCAGCCGCCGCACGTCCGCCGCCGGGACCAGGACCTGCTGGAAGACGTCCAGGCCGTACATGGTGATCGGCACGCCCGCGGTGAGCAGGACGGCCGCCGCCTCCGGGTCGTGCCACACGTTGAACTCCGCGACGGGTGTGGCGTTCCCGGTGGCCACCGCGCCGCCCATGAACACGATCCGCTCGATGTTGCGGACCACCTCCGGGTGGGTGCGCAGGAGCAGAGCGATGTTCGTCAGGGGTGCCATCGGGATCAGGGTGACCGGCCTCGGGCAGGCGAGGATCTCGCGCCGGAGGAGGGTGACGGCGTCCACGTCGACCGGCGTCCGGGTGGGCGCGGGCAGCCCGAGGTCGCCCATCCCGTCCTCGCCGTGCACGTGCCGGGCCGTGCGGACCCGCTCGATCAGCGGGCGCTCGGCGCCCCGGGCGACCGGGATGCCGGGCGCCCCGGCCTGCTCCAGCACGGTCAGGGTGTTGCGGACCACCCCGTCGACGTCGGTGTTCCCGGCCACGCAGGTCACCGCGCGCAGGTCGAGACCCGGGTGCCGTACGGCGAACAGCAGGGCCAGGGCGTCGTCGACACCGGTGTCGCAGTCGATGATCACCGGGATGGGCTGACCGGTCACGTCGGGAGTCCTCTCGCCACGGGCTTGGGGACCGACCTTACGCAGCCGCCCACAGTTCGGTGCCGCGAGCCCCGACGCGGGCGCCGATCCGGCCGAGGAGTTCCGCGACGGGCAGGGCTCCCGGCCGGCGCCCGTCCCGCAGCCGTACGGCCGCCAGACCGCCGTCGGCCTCCCGCTCCCCGATCACCGCCTGGTACGGCACCAGGCGCGCGGCCCGGGTCCGGGCGCCGAGGCTGCCCTCGTCCGGTCCGCGCACCTCCGCCCGCAGCCCGCGCGCCACGGCCCGCCGGGCCAGCTCGTGGGCCCGCTCCTGCTGCGCCCGGGCGACCGGCAGCACCGCCAGCTGGACCGGAGCGAGCCAGGCCGGGAAGGCGCCGCCGTGCTGCTCGACGAGGTGCGCGACCGCGCGCTCCACGCTGCCGATGACGCTGCGGTGCACCATGACCGGCCGGTGTTTCGCCCCGTCGGCGCCGATGTAGTGCAGGTCGAAGCGTTCGGGCTGGTGGAAGTCGATCTGGACGGTGGAGAGGGTGGCCTCGCGGCCGGCCGGATCGGTGATCTGGACGTCGATCTTGGGGCCGTAGAAGGCGGCCTCGCCCTCGGCGGCCTCGTAGGGGATGCCGGAGCTGTCCAGCACCTCCCGCAGCAGCGCGGTGGCCCGCCGCCACAGGCCGGGGGCGGCGACGTACTTGCCGCCCTCGCCGGGGAGGGACAGGCGGTGGCGGGCGGCCCGGATGCCGAGATCGGCGTACGCGCGGCCGATGAACTCCAGCGCGTCCCGGGCCTCGTCCACGGCCTGCTCCAGGGTGCAGAAGATGTGCGCGTCGTTGAGGTGGATGGCCCGGACGCGGGTCAGCCCGCCGAGCACGCCGGACAGCTCGGAGCGGTACATGCCACCCAACTCCGCCATTCGGAGGGGCAGTTCGCGGTAGCTGTGGGAGCGGGAGCGGTAGATGAGCGCGTGGTGGGGGCAGAGGCTGGGCCGCAGCACGACCTCCTCCGCGCCCAGCCGCATCGGCGGGAACATGTCGTCGCTGTAGTGGGACCAGTGACCCGAGATCTCGTACAGCTCCCGCTTGCCGAGGACGGGCGAGTACACGTGCCGGTAGCCGGCGGCGCGTTCGGCCTCCCGGACGTACTCCTCCAGGACCTGCCGGACGACGGCCCCGTCGGGCAGCCAGTACGGCAGCCCCGCGCCCATCAGCGGGTCGGTGTCGAACAGGCCGAGTTCGCGGCCGAGTCGGCGGTGGTCGTGCATGGCGGGCTCTCCTCACGGTCCGCCCGGAACGAGCCCCCGCACGACGAAGCCCCGGGGCACTCGCCCCGGGGCTTCGATGCAGCTCTGCTGTCAGCGCGCCGGGACACTCTCCGGCGTCGTCGTGAGAGACGGACGTATCACGTGGGCGCGCTGCATGCGGGGACGGTAACAGGGGGCGGAGGGCGGGGCGACGGGTTTTTCGCAGGCGGGCCGGCGCGGGCAGGCGACAGGGCAGGCAGGCGAGCGGGCAGGTGCTCGGCCTCGCTCGCGCTCACCCGGACGGACCGGCTCGCTGGTGGAGCGTCGGGGCGGGTGGTGCCGTAAGAGGGCGTACTCGATCTTGGACGTTCTCAAGGAGACCTCCCCGATGACCCCAGCCCCGGCCGCCCGCACCCTCGCCGCCGCCCTCGCCCTGGGTGCCCTGGCCGCCGTGACCGCCTGCTCCGCCCTCAGCACACCGCCCACCGCGCGCAGACCCGACGTCACCCCGCCGAGCAGTGCGCCCGCGGCCTCCGCCGCCCCGTCCCCGTCCGCGGCCGGTCTCACCCAGGCGCAGGCGCGGGCCGCCCTCGTCACGGAGGCCGATCTCGGTGAACCCTGGGCTCCCACGCAGGGCGCCGCGACCTGGCACGACGGGCTGCTGAAGGCGACGACGGAGCAGCCCGAGTGCCGGCGCCTGCTCGACGCCCTCTACGCCGAGGAACTGTTCGGCGCGGACGCCCGCCCCCGTGCCGCGATCAGCCTCGACGACGTCTGGAACGGATCCCAGCTGCGCTACCAGGTCGTCACCCACAGCCGGGCGGACGTGGACCGGAGCCTGGCCTGGCTGAGGACCCTGCCGCAGAAGTGCGCCCAGTTCCCGGCGACGACCGCCCACGGCAACGTGACGGACGTCTACGTCACCGACGCGGCCCTGCCGGAGGCGGGAGACGCCCGGCAGGGGCTGCGGATCGCCCTGGCGGGCGCGACGCTGAACGGCGAGCCGGTCGTGCTCACCCTGGACGTCGCCGTCGTCCGCGTCGGCGACGACGCGATCGGGCTCACCCACGGCGGCCTCGGCGACGTGTCCGACGACGTCACCCAGGCGGCCGTGGACCTGGGAGCGCGGCGTCTGACGGAGGTCCACAGACACGGCCGGGCCCAGATCTAGATCTAGGGGTGCCCGCCAGCCGGCCGAACGCCTCCTCGGCCTCCTCCAGGCCGCCCCCGGTGATCTCCCGGTACCGCTCGGCCGCCTGCACGGTCCCGCCCGCACGGGCGGGCGCGGCGGCCTCGTCCAGCCGCGACAGGGGTCACCGCTGCTCGTACGGATCCGTCGGCTGCTCGACCCGTCGCACCGACACCGCGTCCAGCACCGCCGGCCAGGCCGCGTCCGTCCCCAGCCCGCCCCTCGGGTGCCAGGTGCCGGTGACGGTGACCCAGGTGTCGGCCGGGGGAGCGTCGTCGCCGCGCACCTCGGCCTTGCTGGTCGTGGCGTCGGCGGCACAGCAGGTGACGGCGAGCCGGGTGACGTACCAGGTGCCGTCGTCGCCGTGGGTGACGAAGCCGGTCAGGCGGACGGTACGGCCGGTCAGCGACCGTCCGCTGTCGTAGATCGCCCGTGACGTGAACTCGGCGAGGGTCAGCCCGACGGGGTCCTGGGCCGGGAGCGCCGGGAAGGTGCCGACGCCCTGCGCGGCCCGCTGCGCCGCCTCCCGTTGCGCGCTGTAGGAGCCGAGGGCCGGCGGTGGGAAGAGCAGCAGGGCCAGCGCGGGAAGGGTGAGCAGCCAGGCGACGCGGGGCCCGCCGGGCCCGTGGTGATGCCCGTGCGCCTCGTCGCCGCCGGGTGTGCCGTCGCCGTCGTGCGTCTCCTCCTCGTCGCGCGTCCAGCGCCGTACGGCCGCCATGACGGTGCCCAGCAGCACGAGCACCGTGCCGGACACGATCAGGTAGGGCCGCAGCGTGACCTGCACGTACCGCAGGTACAGCTCGCTGAACAGGGAGATCCGCAGGATCGCCGCGCCCACCAGGACCAGGAGGAGGGAGGAGCCGTACCGCCTCACAGCAGCCGCCACCCGACCAGCACGCTGCTCGCCACGGCCACCGCCCACGTCACGGAGGAGAAGCGGACGGCGAAGCCCCGCCCGAAGGTGCCCGTCTGCAGGGCGATCAGTTTCAGGTCGACCATCGGCCCCACCACCATGAACGCCAGCAGGGCGGTGGGCGAGAAGCCGCTGAGCGAGGCCGCGACGAACGCGTCGGCCTCGCTGCACACGCACAGCACGACCGCGAGCACGGCCAGCAGCAGCACCGACAGCCACACCGAGCCGGTGAAGAGGTCGAGGACGGAGCGCGGTACCGCGATGTCGAAGGTGGCCGCGGCCGCCGCGCCGAGCACCAGGAAGCCGCCCGCGTGCAGGAAGTCGTGCTGGAGTCCGGCGCCGAAGGCACGCAGGCCCCCGGTGTGTGCCGCTTCGGGCCGGGCGGGCAGCCGCAGCCACTCCTCCCGCCCGAAGCGGGCCCACAGCCAGCCCATCACGACGGCTGTGGCGAGGGAGGCCGCCAGCCGGCCGAGCACCATCTCCGGCCGGCCGGGGAAGGCGACGGAGGTCGCGACCAGGACGACGGGATTGATCGCGGGCGCGGAGAGGAGGAAGGCGAGGGCGGCGGCGGGGGCGACCCCGCGTCGCATCAGGCTCCCGGCCACCGGTACGGACGCGCACTCGCACCCCGGCAGGACGACCCCGGCGGCGCCCGCGACCGGCACGGCGAGCGCCTGGTTGCGGGGCAGGAGCCGGCGGAAGACCGTCGCCGGCACGAAGGCGCCGATCGCCGCCGAGACGACGGTGCCGAGCAGCAGGAACGGTACGCCC
This sequence comes from Streptomyces sp. NPDC003011, assembly GCF_053591515.1. Lineage (NCBI taxonomy): Bacteria > Bacillati > Actinomycetota > Actinomycetes > Kitasatosporales > Streptomycetaceae > Streptomyces > Streptomyces sp. NPDC003011. Next base: position 105,347 of record NZ_JBSFTY010000009.1, on the reverse strand, counting down.
TGCACCGCGACCGCCGTGAAGACGGTCCACCAGGCGGCGACGGGCGGGGTGTACAGGTCGAGCGCGAGCGTCGGCCCGAGCACGGAGACGACGGTCGCGATCGCGAGGAGCGCGGCCCCGCCCAGGGTGGCGTGGACGAGCGCGCGCACGGCGAGCCGCAGCCCGTCGCCGACCGTTCTCTGGTTCTCCACGTACCTCGCCCCGCCGCTCACCGTCCGGCGCAGGCTAACCGGGGCGGCTGTGCGCCGCCCCGGTTTCCTCACAGAGGAGGCTGTGCGGGCGCGGGCCGACGGCGGGTGCGCCCCCCTTCGTTCGATGTCGAACTGTCAGACGTCGAGAAGGCGAGCGCCGATCCGCAAACAGGGCGAAACTGTTCGAAGTCGAACCACCGCGCTTGACCGAACCGCCGAAACCGACGAAGGGGAGGCGAGGTGACCGCCCCACATGACTCCGCCCCACATGACTCCGCCCCGCGACACTCCGGCCCGCGTGACGCCCGCGACTGCGTCGACGACTTCCTGGACCAGTGGGCCGCCCTGGGCACGGACCTGGACCTCGACGCCATGGGCACCGTCGGCCGCGTGCTGCGGCTGTCACGACTCCTCGGCGTCGGCCTGAAGGACTACTTCGCCGAACACGCCATGGAGACCTGGGAGTTCGATGTCCTGGCCACCCTGCGCCGCAGTGGCCGGCCCCTCACCGCCAAGGAGCTCGCCGCGGGCGTCCTGATCGGCTCCGCCGCCCTCACCCACCGTGTGGACCGGCTGGCCGCACAGGGCCTGGTCACCCGGGAGTCGGTACCGGGCGACCGCCGCAGCCTGCACATCGCGCTGACGCAGGACGGGCGGGAGAGGGTCGACAAGGTCCTCAAGGGCCACGCCGAGAACCAGCGCAGGCTGCTGTCGGGCCTGGCCGGCGACGAGTGCGGCGACCTGAACCGGCTGCTGCGCGCGCTGCTGGTCTCGCTGGGGGACACCCGGTGACCGTCGCCGGACCATGACGGACACCGCCCCGGACACCCCCGCAGTGCCGCCCCCGCAGTGCTTCGTCAGCTCTGCGTCTGCAACTGGCGGAGCTGGCGGTGCACGTTCTCCAGGGCGCCCTGCCGGCGGCCGGGGACCCGGCCGCGCAACTCCGCCAGCACGGGACCGAGTTCACGCGCGGGCCCGGTGTCCCGGATCTGGCTCCACTGGTGGTGGGCGCGGTCGACGGCCGCCTCGACGGCGGGCGAGTCCGGCGCCTGGCCAAAGGCCAGCCGCGCCCCGGCCACCGCCAGCCAGGTACGGCAACTGCGCACCGGATCCCCCGCGAACATGGCCAGATCCGCCCGGACCTCGGCCCAGTGCAGGGCGTGCTCGGACCCGGGCCCGTGAGCACGCACGGCGGCCTGCTCATGCTCGGCGGCCAGCGCGTCGGCGTCCCCGTGCCGCCCGTCCTGCACGGCGGCGGTGATGTAGGCGTGCGGGTCGTCCTCCCGCCGCCGGGCATCACCGGCATCACGTGAGCGGGCATCACCGGCATCACGTGAGCGGGCATCACCGTCGCTGTGCCGGCGGACGTCGGTCTCACCCTGCCGGGGGACGTCGGTCTCACTCCGTCGGGGGACGTCGGTGTCACTTCGGGGTCCGTCGGTCCCACTCCGTCGACGGGCGTCGACCGCTCCGTTCCGGTTCGCCGTGTCCAGCCCGTCCGGCGTGTGAGGACGCGGCCGTTCGGGCCGGTACGGGGGTCTGGGGGCGGAGCCCGCGGGGACGGCGGCCATCCCGCCCCCGGGTGCCGTCAGCACCAGGTCGCCGTACCCGTCGCTCCCCAGCCGCACCACCGCCTGCTGATGCAGCTCCGCCAGCTCGGGCCGGCGGCCGCTGCGCAGAATCGTCGCGACCGCCTTCATGTACGCCGGCACCGCCACCGTCCGCCGTGACGGCGGCGGCGCGATCCGCCCGTACACGGCGTTGTTCCGGCCGCAGTCCAGCACGTTGCCCCGCAGCCACGTCCAGGTCTCCGCGTCCGCGTGCAGATCGAGGAGCAGGGACGTCGTCCCGGGCGTCCGCAGCCGCAGTTCCTCACGGATCCAGTGCCAGGGGAACGCGGTGTAGCGGACGGTGGACGTGGTGGTGCGGGCGAGCGCCAGATGGGGCAGGTGCTGGCGGCGGTCCAGCAGGAGCTGGCCGGTGACGAACACGGTCAGCGGTCCGGGGGCCGTCGCGGCGGCCCGCAGCCGGGTGAGGACGGCCTGCGGTTCCAGCGGGTCGGCGAGCTCGACGACGTTCGCCGTGTCGGTGCCCGACAGCACCGCAGGCGGCACCGCCGCGAGGACGGGAAGCACGGACGCCGCGTCCACCAGACACCCCTTGCCCACCGGTGAGGCGGCGAGCAGCAGCACGGTCCCGGGCATCGGTCCCTCCCCATCCCCCGTCGATCACGTACGTCAGCACCGTAACCGCTGCGGCTGCGAAGGTGGGCCTCAGGACGGCGAACGTCCCTTTCGGGTGGTCTCGTCGAGCCGGCGCACCGCGAACACCGTCGTGTCGTCGGCCAGTCGGCCGCCGCAGTGGCCCAGGGTGCCGTCGCGGACGAGGGCGACCAGACGGTGGGGGTCGGCGGCGTCCGGGTCGGCGGCGACGACGCGGGTCACCTCGTCGGCGAGCGGGTAGAAGCACCCCGCGCCGTCCCGGGACTCGGTCACGCCGTCGGTGGTCAGCAGCAGGGTGGTGCCGGGGGCGAGGGGCACCCGGCGCAGCGGCGGCAGCCCGTCCGCCACCAGCTCGCCGAGCCCGAGCGGGAGGCCGTCGCCGGGCGGCAGGTGCCGTACGCCGTCGGGGCCGACCGCGAGCGGGGGCTCGTGGCCGAAGACGACGGCCTCCACCACGCCGGAGGCGTCCGCGGGGAAGCCGAGCAGCACGGCGGTCGCGAACCGGTCGCCGTCGTCCCGGCCCAGGGCGGTGACGTGCAGCCCGTGCCGCCGCATCCGGATCTCCAGGCGCCGGGCGACCGTCAGCAGGTCCGGCTCGTGGTACGCGGCCTCGCGGAACGTGCCGAGCAGCGCGGCGGCCGCCTCGACCGCGCCGAGCCCCTTGCCCTGCACGTCACCGAGGAGGACACGGGTGCCGTACAGGCCGGGCTGGATGTCGTAGAAGTCGCCGCCGACGCGGGCCTCGCTGTCGGCGGCGAGGTAGACGGCCGCGTGGTCCAGGCCGCCCCAGCCCGGCGGGAGCGGGCGCAGCACGGTCCGGCGGATCGTCTCGGTGATGTCCCGCATGCGCAGCAGGTGGCGCTCGCCGCGCACCCGTACCGCGCAGGCCAGCGTGGCGAGCAGACCGCCGATACCGACCAGGATGAAGTCCGCGAGCCCGGTCCGGTACTGGTGCGGCCAGGCGCCGTCCACCAGGAAGTACGTCACGAGCGAGATCACGGCGAACGCGGCCGTGAGCCCCACCCCGCAGATCGCCGCGGCGATGCCGGGCACCAGCACGATCCAGGAGATGATCCGGAACTCTCCGGTGGTGTTGAAGTCGATGCCCGTGATGGCGAGGAGCAGCAGCAGCGGGGGCAGCCAGGCGACGCTGCGGCCGCGTACGCGCAGCAGCTGGTGCCGGCGCCGGCCGGGCCCAGCGTCGCTCACGGCCCTCATGCGCCCCAGCGAAACACGGCACCCGGACGCCCGCATCCGCACCGCCCGGCCACACCGCCCGGCCACACCGCCCGGCCACCGCCCGGCCACCGCCCGGAGGAAGCCTCTGCGCCGACTTGCCAGGCCCTGCCCCCCGGTGTGCTCTGGAAGCGGGGGCGAGGAGGAAGGAGTGCTCTCATGGCTCACGCGGCACCCAGGTCCCGAGGAACGCGCGGTACGAAGGGCATGACCAGGCCGCCGGCTCGTACACCCGACCTGTTCGGTGAGCGGGTCCACCGGGCGGCGAGGATCGGGGTACCCGTCGTCCTCGGTCTCGTCTACGGGTACTGGGCGGCGGCCAACCGGCGCGGTGGCGGTCCCATAACCGGCTGGAACGTCCTGTTCGGGTTCGTCACCGCGCTCGCGTTCGTCGTGCTGTGTCTCGCCGTGGCGACCCTGGCCCCGCGGCTGAAGCGCGAAGCGCACTCGCTGACGAAGTCGGCGTTCGCCGGCGCGGCCATCGCCTTCCTCTACAGCCAGTCCGGCGCGAGCGTCCTGAGCGCCACGGTCCTGGGACTGGTCGTCATGGCGGCGTTCTTCGTCGCGTTCTTCTACCGCTACTACACACGCGAGGACGCGCAGGGCAACCGCATCCGCTGACCGCCAACCCGTAGTGGACCGCCCGCAGTCGACCGCACAGCGCCGCACCCGGCCGGCGGCAGGGACAACAGCGCGTGGGCCCCGGCACGTTCGCCGGGGCCCACGTCTTCCCTCATCCCTCCACTCACCGGACGACCGGGAGCCAGTCCCAAGCACCCGATGAGGATCCGGTGACGCTCCAGCTCCACGAGCCCGAGGAGGACCAGGAGCCGGAACCCGAGGCGGACCAGGAAACCGAGGCGGACACGGCCCAGGACTCACTCCAACTGGGGTCGTTGCGGTCGGGGTTGTGCCAGCCGCCGTCCTTCCACTGCGGACACGGGTCCGCGCAGGTCGGCACCCGGTGTCCGCCGGTGTCGACGAACGCGGCACTCGCCCAGCCCTGGGCGCCGACGAACCAGTACCAGTACGGATGGCCGTTGACGCTCTGGCCACGGACCTTGCACTCGACACGGTCCTGGGTGCCCGGCGAGAGCCGGTCCACGATGCCGGAGTGCGTGGTGGGCGCCGACCTCACCTTGAGAGCGGTGCCGGAGACGACGGTGCCCCAGATCGGACCGCCGGATCCGCCGCTGCCGTGTCCGTCGGCGTACGTCGGTGGGGTCGCGGCCGTCGCGGTGGTGCCCGCTGTCGCGGCGACCAGGGTGCCGCCGGTGAGCAGGGCCGCGGCCAGGGTCCGCAGGACCGGAGTGGTGCGCATGGATCGCCCTCCTTCTCCCCAGCTCCAGGAAACACCCGTTCGGGTGAACCCTCCACCGGAGAGCGGACTTCCCAGTTCCGCCAAGGGCCGCAGCGGCCCGGCCCTCCCCCCGTCCGGCCCACCGCACGCACCCGAACGCACCCCTGCGCGGCCGTCCGGCTCGCCCGTCCGGCCTCCTGGCTTTTGCCTTGAGGGGTGCTCTCACGTCTGCGGAACGCCCTGCCGGCCCTGCTCGACGTCGCCGGTTTCTGGCTGCCCGTCACCGCGGCCGTCCTCGCCGTCACCGGGATCACGGTCGCGGCCTGCCGTCGCCGCGCGGTCACCGCGACCGCGCTCGGCACCGCGGCCGGCGGCGCGCTCCTCGGCCTCGCGGTGGCCGTCGGCCGCCGGCTCACCCTGGCCGGCCTTCCCGACCAGGCCCACCGGCCGGCCGCCGAAGCCCTCTACGACGCCCTCACGGCCACCCTGCGCACGGTCTCCTGGCTGCTGGTCGCGCTCGGTCTGACGGTGGCGCTGTCCTGTCGGCTCACCGGACGGTACGGCCCTGACGCGCGACGCCGGCGAGCGTCCGCAGCGCCCGCCGCAGATCCGGCACAGCGGCCGCCGCGAGTCCGAGCCTGACGGCGTCCGGGGTGCGGTGGGGGTCCGCGGCGGAGGCGGGACCCGGCGTGACGGCGATCCCGTGCGCCGCACCGCCGCGGCCGTGAAGGTGTCCGCCCGCCAGGGCGGCAGGGCGGCAGCCGACGGGAACGGCGACCGCGTCACCGCGCTCGTTCCGAGCGGGTGACGCGATCGCCGACGGGGTTACTTGCGCTCCGGACTTACCCGGCCTCCGGGACGACCTGGGATTTCCGGTCTCCGGGATGTCCGGCCTCCGGGATTTCCCGTCAGACGCCGATGTCGTCGCCGTCCGCGCGCCAGACCGCCACGACCGACGGGCGGACGATCCTGCCGGGACCGTCGGGCCAGGTGCTGGCCGGGTTGTCCACGGTGGCGCCGTTGATCTCACCGGGATGCTGCACGGAGACGAGCACGCGCCGGTCCTGGACGACCGGGCCACAGGTCTCCGCGCCGGTCGGCATGGTCAGGAACTGCTTGAGCTCACCGCGCCGCTCGCCCTTGGTGGCCACGCCGAACAGGCCGTCGTGGGAGCCGAGCTGGGCGCCGTCGGTGGAGATCCACAGGTTGCCGTGCGGGTCGAAGGCCACGTTGTCCGGGCAGGAGATCGGGCTGACCTTGTCCTTCGGGAACCCGGCGAAGTAGGTCGCCGGGTCGTTCGGGTCGCCCGCCACCAGGAACAGCGACCAGGCGAACCGGGTGCTGTCGGCCCGGTTCCAGCGCTCGGTGAGCTCCAGGATGTGCCCGTGCTTGTTGGCGTTGCGGGGGTTGGCCTCGTCGGCCGGGGCGTTCGTGCCGATCCCGCGGTTGGTGTTGTTGGTGAGGGCCACGTACACCTTGCCGGTGTGCGGGTTGGGCTCGATGTCCTCGGGCCGGTCCATCTTGGTCGCGCCGACCTTGTCCCCGGCGAGCCGCGTGAAGACGAAGACCTCGTCCGCCGTCATGCCCTCGACGTGCGAGACGGCGCCCTCGGCGGTCGCGGTGGCCAGCGGTATCCACTCGCCGCTGCCGTCGAACTCGCCGTCGGACGGGAGCTTGCCCGTGCCGTCGATCTCGATGGCCGGGGAGTCACCGGTGAGCCTGGCGACGTACAGCGTCCCCTCGTCGAGCAGCGAGAGGTTGTGCTCGCGCACGGCACGCGAGGTTCCGTGCTTCATCCGCTTGCTGCCGACGAACTTGTACATGTAGTCGAACCGCTCGTCGTCACCGGAGTAGACGACGGGACGGCCGTCGTGCGTGAGCCGCACGGTCGCGCCCTCGTGCTTGAACCGGCCGAGGGCGGTGTGCTTGCGGGGCGTGGAGTGCGGGTCGTACGGGTCGAGTTCGACGACGTACCCGAAGCGGTGCACCTCGTTCGGCTCCTGGGCGACGTCGAACCGCTTGTCGAACCGCTCCCACTTGCGCTCGGAGGCGCCGGTGCCGATCCCGTACCGCTTGTCGGTGGTCCGGCTCGCGTTGGCGAAGTACTGGTTGAAGTTCTCCTCGCCGTGCAGCGTGGTGCCCCAGGGGGTGGTCCCGCCCGCGCAGTTGTTGAGCGTGCCGAGGACCTTGCGGCCGGTCGGGTCGGCGGAGGTCTTCAGGAGGTCGGACCCGGCGGCGGGACCGGTGAGCCGGAACTCGGTGGTCGCGGTGATCCGCCGGTTGAGCGAGTGCCGCGGGACGACGGTGAGCTTCCCGCTCCTGCGGTCCTCCTCCACGACGACGGCGGACAGCCCGTGCGCGGCCCAGGCGATCTCGACCTGCTCGCGGGTGGGGGCGGCGGCGTCGTACCCACGGAACATGAGCACCTCGTCGGTGTACTCGTGGTTGGCGACGAGGACCTGCCGGCCGCGCTCGCCCGGCAGCGGGAGCAGGGCGAGGAAGTCGTTGTTGTACCCGAACTGACCGGCCTGGGCGGCGGCGGTCTGCTTGTCCGGGTCGAAGGCGGGCGCGCCGCGCAGGATGGGCTCGCCCCAGCGGACGACGACGTTCTGCCGGTAGCCGTCCGGGACGGTCACGGTGTCGGCGGTGTTCGGCGCGACGGCGGTGAACCGCAGCCCGCGCGCGGCCTTGGAGGTGCCAGGCCGGTGCGTCGCGGCGCCGGCGGCGCTGCCGCTCCGCGGAGCTGCGGCGGCCGGCTGGGCGAGGGCGGTGCCCGCGGCGCCGGCCACGGTGACGACCGCGGCGGCCCGCATCATCGAGCGGCGGCTGAGCGCGCCGGCGATGACATCGCCGACGTACGCGTTGGCGGAGGTGTTGGGCGCCTCGTGGAAGCAGGCGTCACCACACCGGAACCGGCAGGTGAGGGCGGACCGCCCGCCGGGATGCGAGTCGGACGACGACGTTCTGATCAACGGCAGCTGCATGCGCACGATGGCTCTTCCCTTTGCTTCCCCTTGAATCCGACGTTACGGACGCTAGGTGCACGTCTGTGCGGGAACGGGACATGGCGATGAACTGGGAGTGAACCCCGGGTGGCGGTCGGCCGGTTGACGGCGTCCGGTTGTCGCCCTTGACGTCCGGGGCGGCCTATGACCTGCCCCCGCCCAAGATCACCGTCCGGGCCGCTAACCTTACGTGTCCGTCCTGGCCAGGGATTGACGGCCTCCACGCGAAGGGTCGCGCACCCGCCCGGCCCGCTGAGGACGTCCGCACCACAGAGCCACGTTCGATCCCCACCGTCTGAAGCCGGTGGTTCCCCCTCGAAAGGACACTGATGGGCATTCTTTCTCGCCTGCGCAACGCGTTCGGCCGCTCACCCAAGGGGAGCGACACCGACACGGTTCCTTCGCAGGGGGCGGAGCGGGATTCCTCGCAGAAGGCCGAGCCGACGGTACCGGCCCCGGCCACCGAGCCCGAGCCGACGTCCGTCGCCGTGCCCGGCCCCGCGCCCGCTCCCGAGCCGGCCCCGTCCGTCATCGACGAGCTGGTGTCGGCAGCCTTCGACAACGTGACGGTCCCGAAGCCGAGGGCGACCGAGGAGAAGCCCCCGGCCACGACCCCCGAACCGGCCACGGAGTTCACCCCGAAGCCCGCGCCCGAGCCGGCCCCGGAGAAGCCGGCGGCCGAGGCCCCGGCCGCCGCTGCCGCCCCGGT